>WRIP01000148.1 GCA_009782665.1 Oscillospiraceae bacterium | reverse complement strand
TCTAAACTTACTGAACTACATCACCAACAAAGGGCGGTCGTTTCCATTCAGCCGGGCTGCGATGTTGGAGTATATCTTCATGGAGAATGAGTTCGGTGTAAATGAGGTTACTCCTGCAGATGCGAGTGTTAGTTCTGACAGCTCGGGGATAACCCCGATGAGCTGTGCCCCTATACTGTCGATGACAAAATCCAGATCGGGTACCATACCGGCTTTTATCTGGGAGGTGACTACCCGATTGATTATGAGTCGTATATTACTAACCGAGTATTCCTGAAGGTTTTCTTCTATCTGTTTTGAGTTCCTAATATTTACCGGGTCGGCAGTTGTGACGATTATAGCTCTCATTGCACAGGAAGCGGCTGTGAAAACTGCGCCTGCGGTTGCTGCGGTATCGATGATGATGTGCTCATACTCTTCACCCAGCGATCTGGTAAGACGTACAAAATCTTCTATCTTCAGCGAACTGCTCTTGAAGGGAGCCGACATGACATAGAGGTTTTCAGCCAGCGGGCTTTCTACGATTGCTTTACGGGGTTCCACCCTTCCCGAGAGTGCATCATCGAGATCATATACTAACTTTCCGAAGGTAGCTGAGATGACATCTATACTACGAAACCCGTTATCCAATTCAATAACCAACGTTTTTTCGTTCTGTTGGGCTAATGCAACCCCAAGAAAAACCGCTATGGTCGATTTTCCTACGCCGTCTTTGGCTGAGGTAAGCATTGTTATGGTTCCCATATGACACCCTTTTAGAAATGAAATATATGGTCTTGTTTGCCCTAATTATATCAAAGCAAAAAAATAATGACAATCATATCCCAAGAATCCCCTGTTGACTCAGATATCTATATATCTTTGAAATCGGCAGTCCCATAACATTGAAGTAGTCACCAACAATTGCTGAGATGTATCGAGAGGCAATTCCCTGAATCGCATAACCTCCCGCCTTGTCATATGGTTCATCAGTGTTGACATAGAAATTTATCTCCGCTTCGCTGAGCGATATAAAGCTCACCTCAGTTCGTTCGACAAAACTGTGCATATGTCCCATGTATTCTATCGCAACACCGGTATACACATAGTGTTTGCTATCTGAAAGCTGCCTCAACATACGAATCGCATCCTCGCGGTCGACAGGCTTTCCCATAACTATACCACTATGTTCAACTAGTGTATCACAGCCGATAACCACGCTATCACTCATTTCTAGTGCGATATGTCTGCATTTGGCTTCAGCTAACCTCAACACCTGCTGTGAAGTTGCAAGATGCGTATATACGCTTTCATCAATGTCAGCCTCCTGACAGCTGAAATCGACAGTGATATATGAAAAAAGCTCCCTGCGTCTGGGAGACTTTGAGGCAAGCACAATGTTGGGCATCGTCCCTCCTAGTACAATTTTCTCGTTCGCTTCATTCACTACGTTCACTTTGTTCCTGTGGAACCGAAACCTCCGGTATTTCGCTCGGTATCTGAAAGCTTCTCGACTTCGACAATATCTGGCGATACAAAGGAAGTAATGATGAGTTGTGCTAAACGATCTCCATTCTCGATCTGAAAGGGAGTATCGGAATGATTAATCAAAAGAATACTCACGGTACCGCGATAGTCGTTGTCGATGACCCCTACCGAATTTACCAGTGACACTGAGTGTTTCAGGCCTAAACTACTGCGAGCGAACAGAAATGCTACCATTCCTTCGGGGATTTCGATTGCAATACCGGTCGATATACTTCGCACCTCTCCCGGAGGGATTATAACCGTTTCGTCAAGTGCTGCTGATAGATCAAGTCCGGCAGAACCTTCGGTTGCTCTGGATGGAAGCTTAGCATTCCTATGTGTTTTTTTAACTCTCAGCTCCACTAAAGATTTTCCGTCCAGTTGAGATTAGGCATATCGGTATATTCATAGGGCTGTTCTCTTGGTGGATCTTGGTAGAACAACGGTGGTGTTTCGGGAGCAAACCCTGAATCGTTCGAGAGGTTACCGAAATCACTTGCGATGTTTGTGGAAGCGTTTCTTACCGTTTCAGCTTCGTTGATGTATTCCTTGAGTAGGTTTTCGAGTAAAGCCACCTCGGACAACAACTTGTCTACATCATCCTGTTTTACCTGGAGTTGTTGTTCGTAG
This sequence comes from Oscillospiraceae bacterium, assembly GCA_009782665.1. Lineage (GTDB taxonomy): Bacteria > Bacillota > Clostridia > Oscillospirales > Ruminococcaceae > WRIP01. The sequence continues at coordinate 2,094 of WRIP01000148.1, read as the reverse complement.
TTGTGTATTTGTGCGGACTGGAGTTCCAGCTGCTCGAGATATGATTTGATATCGTTCTTCAGTTTTTGTATCTCATCTTCTCTGGTGGCAATGCTGGTGTTGAGTAGATTGTTTGCATAATCCAGCTGACTTAATATATTGCTTCTCTCTTCGAGGAGGGTGTTGTGTTCCTCCATCAGCATCTTAATATCTTCACCCCGCGAGGAGGTTGATTGTAGCTGTTCTAGACGACTGCTCAGTTCACCTACCTCACGTGCATAGGTGTCGGATCTCTTCTTTTCTTCATCAAATAGCAACTTGGCATTTGCGGCATCTGTCAGATATCCCTTAATCTGAGTACGCATATTGGTTGCAGATACATTGACCTTCTGAAATCTATCGAGATAGTCAATTGCAAGTAGTAGTGCGGCACTCGTCACCGACGCTTTGGTCTTAGAGAGTAGCAGCTGCATATCTTCATCTATGGTTTGAGTTAGCCTCAACACATATGGTTCTTCTTCAGTCGTACTGATGGTCAGTGTGACGCCTGCGATTACAAGTTGTATTCTGTTGTTTGGCATGCGGAATCCTCCTCAAATCGGCTTATATTGATAAGTATTATATTACATATACCGTAAAAAAGAAATAGGTATATCTACTACGAGCAAAAACAGTAAACAGATTGTAAACTGCCTGTTCCCTATATATCTCCATCCTACATTCGTCGAAGGATGAGGCTTTAATTCTTGTTATCTATCATCCCGTGTTCGGTCAACCAACATATTGACCTTTCCAACCCCTCGAGTGTTTTGACTTCTACTACCGCCCTACATCCCAACTGCTCTGCTATCTTCAGGTAGTAGGGTAAGTTAATATTTCCTTCGCCGAGTGCTAGATGGTTGTTGCCGTCGAGTTCATCATGTATATGAAAGTGTTTCAATCGGTCAACATATTGGTTGATGACCGGTTCATCGGAATAGTTTGCGGAGGCATTGTGCCCAATATCAAAGGTCAAAGAAAAACAATCGCACTCGAGCAATAACTCGAGTGCCCGAGCGATATATGGTCTAGTAGCAAAGTCTCCACAGTTTTCTATCGAAATCGATATATCTTCTTCGGCAAGTACATACGAGAGTTCATCGCGAAAGCCTTTTACGGCATCGAGATAGAGTGGTAGGTGGTGTTCAAACAGATAGGTTTTCCTATCTGGCAATGTGAAATATATACCGGGTGACATATGCATGTTTAGTATTTTGGCTTCGAGTTTACCTGCAAGACGGACGGTGTCCTTTACCGTCTTCATATGTGCCGCTCTTACCAATCGATTGAAATCAAAAGGGTTAAAGGACTCCTCGAGATGAAAGGTAAAGTCTAGTCGGTAGTCTCGTCTGATGTTTTGAAATCTCTTCAGATCAACCGCATGAGCCTGATAGTCCGGCAGGTTCATGTTAAGTTCAATAAAGCTCAGATTGTTTCTTTGACATACCAAAGCCGTAGCTTCAATGGTTGATAGTTCTAGTAGTGTAGGCATACCGAACTGCATAATATATACCTTCCGCTTTCATACATCTCTCTTCTCATTATACCACCGATTGGGTCAGTCGGTCGCTTTTTTATGGTTATTTTTTTACCTGATACATGCCTTGTAAGATATATTGAGCACTATCTCAGCATTTTTCGCTCCTCACATAGATTTTACATTTTCCATACAAAATTCTGATTTTATGCCGGGTTTACTCTGTATAGAATATGAGTGTAATAAATAATAAGGAGAAAAAAATGAAGAGAATACTATCAATTGTTTGTGCAGTATTAGTACTCGTACTCGCACTATCCGCTTGCGGAGGAAAAAAATCCAGTTTTGACAGTTCCAAAAACATCTCGGTAATTACACGTGAAGATGGAAGTGGAACTAAGAGTGCATTCATGGAGCTCATAGGTCTCAAAGGAAAAGCGGACCCCGAAAATGTCATCATCCAAACCGGAACTGCCGGTGTTCTTACCGAAGTTACAAACAACCCAACTGCTTTAGCATATGAGAGTTTAGGTTATGTGACAGGTGATGTGAAGGCACTGAAGGTTGAAGGAGTTGAAGCTACAGCAGCCAATATCAAG
>WRIP01000147.1 GCA_009782665.1 Oscillospiraceae bacterium | reverse complement strand
GGATTTTAGACGACTCAGTATAGTAAAACCATCGTCCTCCGGTAGCATAATATCTAAAATTACCAGATCGGGATATGAGTCTTTCAAACCGTTGAAGAAGGAGTTAGCATCTTCAAAAATGATACATTCAAACTCTTCTTCAAGTAGATAGGTATATAATTCCTGTAGTGTAACGTCATCCTCGACGACATAAACTCTGTGTTTCATATTTTCTCTCTCTTAGACCTCAATCTCAATTGAGCGCTGACTTAACTATACTGATTATACTTCACATTAGAGGAAATATACAACTGAAATCCAGTTAACTGAGTTGTCGGAAGGATGTGAGAAATATGTAAAAACTATGTAAAATCTCAATCTTTTCGGTCATGCTTCTCGACAGTATATTTGCGGATTTTGCATTGACAACAAGCAGAGCATGTTGTAAGCTATTTCTAGTTTTCTTGACGCCGCTGTGGTGGAACTGGCAGACACAAGGGACTTAAAATCCCTCGATAGCAATATCGTATCGGTTCGAGTCCGATCAGCGGCACCAGTACGAGTGTCGTTATAGGATTTGAGTATCTTGTAACGGCACTCATGTTTTTCGAAGCTTTTCCAGCGAACAGAAGCACATTATTTCTCCTTTTCTCGTTTCGGTCATAATGTTGAAATCGGGAACAACTAACACACCAAACAGAGATTATGCAAACAATCTACACCGAAATAGAAAATGAGATGTTTTTGTATATTCTATTCACCTGAATGTCAGTAGACCATAAATTTATAGGGTGTTGTGCAAGACAAACAGTTCCACTTGTACCAGTCATATGAACCCGAATCTTCCACATCATTAAAGGCATTCCTGGGGTTCATGTATCATAAAAATACCGTTATCTTTTACAAACATAGTTATTAGCATAGATAAAACAGAGGACCATAAACCAGAAACAGTAGGGAAACAAAAGTTATGAAACTGGAAGTATTTATCTCATTCGACGGAAACTGTCGTGAAGCAGTGGAGTTCTATTCAAAACTATTTAGAACTAAACCGGGTAACATAATGACATACGGAGAATCTCCACCTAACGAGGAGGATCCCATAAGCGAAGTTGATAGCAAGCGCATTATATATGCTGGTCTACCTGTAGGTGACATGGTGTTGATGTGTTCCGATATACCATCAGGGAATGAGTTTACCGTAGGTAACAATATATGTCTGACCATTAACAGCAATGATGAGAAGGAAATCGGGCGACTCTTTAATGATCTGAAGCAAGGAGGGGAAGTATATATGGAGCTTAGTGAAACCTTCTTTTCAAAACTCTACGGTATGGTAGCTGATAAATTCGGTGTCATCTGGCAGATAATGTACTATCCGCTGAATTAGTCCAATATTTATCTACATTCAGGAGCATTGGATGAAGTGCAATACAGAAAATAATAACGAACCTATCTTATTTCGCTATACACAAGACAGGTTCGTTTGGTGTTTGTCATTGAATGGTTACGGCTAGCTTTTTAGTACAAACTCAAACTCGGTAAAGTCGTTTACTACACTTGAGGCAGATAACTTTGCTCCGAGTATGTCGGATATACCTTTGGCGATGGTGAGTCCCAAACCATATCCTCCAGTATCGGAGGAACGGGAGGGATCTCCGCGATAGAATCTATCAAATATATGTAGCAAGTTTTCTTCAGTAATACCTTCTCCGGTGTTTCTTATAGATATTCTCACAGTCTGTTTTTCTCTCGTTAACGCAATCGATATTTCACCCTCATTGTTTGTGTACTTGATAGCATTATCTAGTAGTATAGACAATACCTTGGCGATTCTAGCCCTGTCGTTTGTAACAGTAATATCGGAGCTGATGTCGCTCTTGATCACAATTTGCTTTGCTATAGCCAGAGCCTCTATCTCAGATACAGCTAAGGTCAATAACCTGCCGAGATCAAAGGAGATTAACTCAGGTGTATTACTCGATTCAGTGACACTGGCTAAAGTCAGCAGGTTATTCACCAGCCCGGTCATACGATCGGAACTCCGCATGATATTATCTATCCACTTAAGTTGATTCTTTACAATATCTTCTTCGTTGGTCAACAAAACAGCACAGTTAGCGTTTATAATGGACAGTGGTGTTTTCAGTTCATGTGACGCATCGGAGATGAAACGAGTCTGTTTCAGAAACGCTTCCTCCATAGGTTTAATCGCTTGGGTTGCGAAATATCGACTGATGATATAGAAAACAAACAGTACAATAACACCTAAAGCAATAAGTGTAACAGCTAGTGATTTCAACATTTGATGTGAATCTGTTACATCAAGGAATTGTATATGATAATACTCAGTAAAATAATTAAAAATATCGGCTCCATTGTCAATTGGTACAAAAAAGCGAATGTTAATGGGAGTAACTTCATACTGCCATACTCGTCCCTCGTACCTGATGATTTCAGTTTTCCCATTTAATTCGAGTGCACGATCGGCAACCACGCGATAATACTGGGGGTTTAAATCAAGCATTGAGTTTGCTTCAACGACATTTGAGCGTGAGTCGACAATAAGGAAGAATGACAAGCCAGCATACGGTGAGATTAATCTTTGCATCCCGGTTATCGTGAAGACTCCATCTTCTGAGAAATCCTCATCAAGGGGTTCTTCACCATAAACTTCAGCTGCTATTACATGCATCGAGGGTGAAGCATAACTCAATTTATTGCGATTATCGTTGTTGATTCGAGAGTAGGTCGTAGTAAAGATAACGATAAACACAATCAACACTACCGAGGATGCCATCAGCATGTTGAGTAATAGTATTCTGTTGCGTGCCTTTTTAAACACCAGATTTCAACTCCTTTGATGCATCAATTCTGTATCCCATTCGTCGTATAACCTTAATCTTAATATCAGAACCCACTAATAGGAGTTTCTTTCTCAATAAAGATACCTGGCTCTCTACATGACTGTCGGATATATCAGCATCATAACTCCACAGTTTCTCAATGATATAGTCTTTTGATACCAGAGTATTGCGATTCTTAATGAACAACTCTAATAGCCTAGATTCTTTCAGAGTAAGATTTGTTTCTACTCCTGCACATGACAGCCAGAGTGTATGAGGATTAAATCGCAAACTACCGTACTCTATGATCCCGTCTACAGAAAGCTCTGCGGTTCTTCGCAGTAATGCATTTAGTCGTGCGATGAGTTCATCCATGTGGAAAGGTTTTGGCATATAATCATCTGCACCTATGTTTAACCCGGTCACCCTATCTCTTACCTCTCCTAATGCGGTTAGCATTAGTACTGGGGTGAGTATGTTTTGCTGACGCAGTTGTGCCAAGACCGATAGACCATCTATCTTCGGTAGCATAATATCCAGTACGATAATATCGTAGATCCCGGATAGTGCGCAGTCTAACCCATATTCTCCGTCGAATGCCAAATCAACCGAGTAGTTACTTTTAGCAAGTACTGCTGCGATTGCTTCAGCCAAATTGCGTTCGTCTTCAACTATGAGTATCTTCATCTGCTATCCTCATTGTCTTAATAATATGTCCATTCTATCATTTAAACCTTTAATGAAACTGGAATGTGTTCGGAAGATGAACTATCTTTTCGCATTTGAAAAAGCCAGTTTTTCTATACCGGGTACATAAGCATCTATTATGGTGTTTGATTTTATCGTCTATAGACTCTCATTACAGCTTCGTTTCAGCTTGATGATATATACTCTTTTCAGGTTAGTAAAATTATACATCATTTTGGAGTGTCTGTAGATGAGAATACTAGAAAAAATACTGTGCTTTGTCCTTGTCTTAACCATTTTACTTATACCAGCTTGTAGCGGTAGTGCAAAGAAGAAGCAAAGTGAGACGGGCAGATATCAAGAAAAGGATATCTCTCCGCCTATCGAGGGTCAATTCTCCAGTTTTGTGACCGCAGATGACCGTATCATATGTTTTGATTTTGGATTAAGGAATCGTTATGAGAGTCATGATATGGGAGAAACCTGGCAAGAGTCTATGGGGCCAGGTGCTGACACTAACCGATATGAGTTTGTATCTTCGCTGTCCCTACTTAATGATGATAGTTTAGTAGTCTTCATACCGGATGAAGGGCTTAGGATAATCATGCAGGATGGCACCGAGCAGGAAATTATCATAAGCGATATAGATAATGCAATCACAAGCGGTCAAGCAACGACTGTTACTCTGCTTTAGGTCCTAACCGAAAATAGAGAACTAAAAAATTATAAGCTAAACGGTAGGAGA
>WRIP01000146.1 GCA_009782665.1 Oscillospiraceae bacterium | reverse complement strand
ATTTCCGAAAAATCCTTGCTATCCTCCGCTGGCGGCGGGCAAACGGACAGTAATTCTCCGCTGCGGCGCGGCGGTTAAATTATAAATAATCCAAATAAACGGAGGTCAATATCATGGCAAAGAAAGTATTATCCCTGCTCCTCGCGCTGGTATGTATCTTGTCGCTACTGGCAGGCTGTAACGGCGGCGGCAAGGACAGCAGCGAAACACCGAGCAAGACACCGAGCGAACCTGCTCACCAACACGAATGGCGTGAGGCCAATTATCAGGAGCCGAAAACCTGTACGGAATGCGACGAAACCGAGGGCGAACCGATCCCGCCAAAATTCTCGTCTTTGGGATTTGAGCTTAAAGAGATAGGCGTCACCTATACTTACAAATCGTGCTATGAAGATAAGTCTGACGCCACAGCAAAAGCTACTGTAAAAGACGTACGCATTATCTTCAGCGACGATTATTATGAGCAAAAAGAAGGTTGTGAATGGATCATAGCGACCTGTGTTGTAGAAGTGGTTGAAAATCCAAAGGTGTTTCAGATCGCTATCGAAAGGACAGATTTCTATTGTTACGACTTAAACACAAAATTTCCCACCAATGTTGTGAATTACTATGGTGCAGATCGCGAAATTGAGATTAAGACGAAAATGATCAAAAGCACAAGCACCATAATGGAATTTGAAGCCGGGTATTTAGTACCGGTCGGATATGATGGCGTCATATTTGCTTTTTTTAATGACTACAACAATATGATAATTGATTACTCAAATCCTGATACGGTAGCTATCTTTGGCGACATCTTGGATGGGGATACTTTGTTTTTCCGTTTGAAAAAATAATAACTATCCTATTCCGCCCCCTGCCTGTTCACGCGGTCAGAGGGTGGGAGTGAGTAGCGATTTTCAAAGCACTGCATATAATTTACATGATTGATTTGTTTTGTGCATCGCACTGCACAATGTGTTAATAAACGATTTGAAATATCCTATACTGTGAACGGGCAGGAGAGTCACATCATGTCAAGATTACGTATTGACATGGTTTGTTGAGCACGGTTTGTTGAGCAAGAGATGATTTAGTTGTTACAGATAATCGGTGGGATTTAGGATATACTGGAAAGAAAGACTGGTGTAGAGTGAAATTTGAGTGAGATTAAGACAAAAATGAAGTGAATCTTAAAAACATGGCGTGTCGTTTGAGGAAGCAGAAACAGTATTTGAAGATGAGCGAGTCATCACGATATACGATGATGAACACTCTGACGAATAAGAACACTTTAAGATACTTGGCATGAGTAGAAAGCTACGTGAGCTTACAGTATACCACTGCTACCGTAATTACTTTGCCAGTGTTGACACCCCAACAGGCAATTAGCAGCGGTGTTCGATGTATAAGGAGCTTTGACGAGTATCTCTCTGAAATGAAAAGGGAATTGAGATGCTTGAAATTGTACTTTATGGTCAATTTTAGAAGGACTACAAACTGACGGAAAAGCGTAACTCTGACATGACTTAACTTGAACGCATTATTTTTAAGTTAGCTACACCGACCGTGTTGCCGGCTTGAGTTTATATACCCTACATTGGTTCTCAAAAGGTAGAAGAGTTACAGGATATACTCAATAATGGAAGTATAACGAAGATCGATTGTATTACACCATCATCTTTGTATAATGTTTCATTCACTCCTTAGGGAAGGAACTCAATATAATTTGCATTACTCTATTTTCACAAAGTCTAGATATCCGTAGTTCATATTTCCTTCCTCTACTGTTGTCAACGTAATAAGATGAGTTCCTTGAATCAACTCAATCGCCGATATCTCTTTAAGATTCCAGTGATGCCACTGTCTCCAGTCAACAGGATCTTCTTTTACATAGGTGCTTGTAATGTCTATAGGTCCCGTTACATCTACTAGATCTACTGATATGGAGATTTTACCACCGAAACGTGATGTGTAAAGTAATGATATCAAATATGTCCCAGATTGCATTACATCAACGGTATAGTTCACCAGATTCCCGGGTTTAGTCCACCCTATATAAAGCATATTCTCTTCAGGTTCAAACAGATTATATGGATTGTTATCTATCTCGTCAAAGAACTTCACGTAGCTCGTGGATACCCCTTCATCGATGCGAAAGCTGTGGAGATAGCTACCATCAACTTCATTGAGTTCACCACTCCCGTGATTTATGTTGTCAACATCATAATATGCAACGCCCATCCCTCCAAAATCATAGTATGCGCACATTACTTTTCCCGGTATTTTTTGCGGACCTCCACTGTATTTTTCGTCGCAAAAGGGTGTTCCATTGTATTCTATCATATCGTCTTACCTTTCTAATGTTTTCACAATATGCTCATCTCAGAGCGAGTCGGATTATGTCGTATCATGATCTAATGGTACCATAAAACACAACAAAAACATAAAACCGAAGTGTTAATAGAATCAAAAGATAGTTGCATAATCATGAGCTTCGTATAACCGGGTATTAGGATATAGCCTGACAAAGACGTTCAAAGCTCTGCTAATGAATGACCAAAACATGTTAGACGATAATTGTTACTAACATAACACTCAACTTCATTAGAAGTAGGCATTTATATTTTTTATCAAGCATGCAAATAAGGCTACAGTTTCATATACAACTACATTGTAGTAAAAAGAGAAGGACTAATCCTTCTCTTTTTTCAGTAAATCGTTATTTAGCACCTTGAATGACATCTTATGCTGTAACTCGGTGTTGTGAGAAAATTCCTGAGTTCGCACAACGATACCCTCTTTATCTAATCCACTAGGATATTTTCCTTTAGCTTTCTCTAACAGCTGTTCGAGAGTATACGAAAAATTCTCTCCTACCTCTTCAATCGGAACCATATTTAGCTCTAGTCTCTCGCAATAATCTTGTAGTTCTTTAAATCCGAGCTTAGGTCTTGCTCCACTATCGAGTAATCTCACAATATCGAAGACGAATAGATTAGGTGTCATGAGTTTCAAGCGATTCTTTTGGATACCATGACCGCAAAATTCTCCCTGCAGTACGATGTTTTCACCGAGTTCTATTAGCTTTGTCTTCAATCCTGTGAGATAAACCCATGCCCACATAGCGCACTTCTCTATGTCTTCAGCATATTCCTTATTTCGTCCACAGACACCGACCTTACCATCCATGCAGTAGATGGAGCATGAAGTCCCATCCATCTTTGTTGAGATATAGTATGGTCTACCGGCAAAGGCGTCTAAAAACTCGGTCATTGATTGCAGGCGTGTTTCATCGGTTGTTGGTATACCGTAAGGTTTATCACCTATTTCTACACCGGAGCTACCTACTACTTCTGGCAGTTCCCATTTCTTTACTCCTAATGATTCTGTTATATCGGTACCCACCGAGGTTTCTGGGATTTCAGGAAAGAGCGACAGAGGTAGTGCCAATCCCTGCGAAATTTCTCCACGTATGGTCATAGTCTTAATTCTCAGACCTTCTCCAAAAAAATCATTGTTGCGGTAGCTGCTACGTCGTAAAAACTCATATCGTTCATCAATAGGTAGGAAACTATCCACCTCAAAATAGACGCAGCTATCACCTACTCGAAACTCTCCTTTTTTTGAAACACATTGCCAACCTAGTATATTTACCAGCTCGATTGCATCGGCTCCTTCAATTGGTTTGATATTCAATATTTTCTGAATTGAAGCTAAGCTTCTCATATAAAGTCTCCTAGTCTTGGAAATTGTGGCAAGATAGGTAGTTGCGTGAGAGATTATACCCATACTGACACTGTAATGCTTAGATAGTATATCAGCGAATTTTGAATAAACGATGAAGTAGGGTTTGTCTATCCTTGTTTTAGACACGTTTTTGACGTAATATTGAGATATATCAACTACCATAGATTATACAGAAAGGAACATTATATGAAAATCACCGTAGATATGCAAAAATGCCCTCAAAATCATCGATGCCCAGCGATGGATGTATGCCCAACAGGAGCCATCTCACAGCAGGATATCCATTCACTTCCTAAAGTTGATAATACCAAATGCGTTCTGTGTGAAGCATGTATAGGTTTCTGTCCCATGGGAGCACTTGAAAAGAGCTGATAGTTAGTTGGCAACTAGTACATTAAGAGAAACGAGTAATTGTGGTCGACATTATCACCGATAAGTTGAGTCAATACCCCACCGCTTACAGAAGCGAGGGCTTGTAAAAGCCCTTATTGATTAGTCTAAGTTCTTTTAGAGAACTACGTTCCTTAAGAATATATAGGCACTTCAGAATATTCCACTAGTTCTGAACCC
>WRIP01000145.1 GCA_009782665.1 Oscillospiraceae bacterium | reverse complement strand
CCATCTCCGGCATTTCAATATCAAGTAGAATAATAGCCGGGATAACCTTCTCAAGTACCTCGAATAGTTTTTTCCCGGAAGGAACCGGTATTACATGATAGAAGGTGCTTAACATATATCGCCCTTGAGTCAGGTTCGCCTGAGAATCATCTACTAAGATAATAGTTTTTCGTGAACTGGTCATTTACTGCCTCCATAAACTGAACTGTTTTGTATTCTTTGTCTAATCATTACCAAGATAGAGGGAGAGTCTTTCGACAATTTGGGAGAAATTAAGTGGAGGTACATTCTCCATAATCCATTCGACTAGTCCTTCATCAGAGGTATACTCGAAACTCTCGAGCTCGTTCATTGCATCGTTTACACTATCCATATCATATGAGTCACAAGCCTGCATCAGTTTATTGAGTACTCCAACATCCGGTTTGTCTTTTGTGGGTTTAGGATGCTCTTCTGATAATCTCTTAAGCAGTTTATTGATATTGCGATTGAGATCATTGATGTGCTGTAAAAACGTCTCATTATATGCTAAAACAAAATCAATGTCACCAGCTTTAGATGCTTTTTCTAGACTCTCGGATAGATCACCAATCTCATATGCACAGATACCACGGCTGGAACCTTTGATTCCGTGAACTACGATAGAATAATCGCTTAATTTTTGCTCATCTACCGTTTTGAAGTTCTCGAGTTGTATTGTGGTGTTCTCTGCAAATGACCTCAGCACATCGAGATAGGTGTCTTCATCTCCTCCGAAACGTGCTATGCCGCTAGTAATATCGAGATTCGGAATGACTACCCCGTCAAATATATGTGGTGAATCATCGTTATTCTCGTCCGACTCAGCCATATGTTGCTGTGCATATAGTTTCTCCTGCGATTTGTCGCGAACCCATTGCCTAATTATCTCATCCAACCGCTTAATCTCTATTGGTTTAGAGATGAAAGCTTGAAATCCGCTTTTCAGAAACATCTGTTCATTGCCAGAGATGGCATTTGCAGTACATGCTATAATCGGTATGTTTTTTGCATAATCGGTACCCAGCTCCCGTATCAGGTGAGTTGCTTCAATACCATCCATTTCCGGCATCATATGATCCATGAGAATAGCATTATACCTGACCTTTTCACTTCGAATGGCATCGATTGCTTCCTGCCCGCTGATGACACAATCTATCTGTTTCAACGAGTAGGGTTTGAGTAATCCTTTAGCGACATCAAGATTAGTTATGTTGTCGTCAACTACTAATATCGATGCATATGGTAGTTTGGGACGAATCATCAGAGAGTTCCTCCGACGACGTTGATCGGAATATCTGAAACTCTTCAGGTTCTCTACAACTTCAGTTCCTATTGTTCTGTCGTTGACATACTCCTGTTCGAATACGATGGTAAAGGTACTTCCTTTACCGTACTCACTCTCAACCTGAATGCTACCGTTCATCAGCTCAACAACACGTTTGGTTATTGAAAGACCTAGTCCGGTTCCAACTACATGTCGATTAACATACGCATCAACCTGAGTGAACTCGCTAAACAATGAGTTGAGTTGTTCTTCTTTTATCCCAACTCCTGTGTCCTTAACCCAGGCTGTAACCCAAATAATTTGCGGTTGGTCACTATCGCGCTCACATCGCACTCCGAGTTCAACAGATCCTTCCATTGTATACTTAAAGGCATTGGATAGGAGGTTGTTGAACATCTGTTTTACACGCAGATCATCACCGAATAGTTGAGCTGGGAGATCTTCATTTATGTTGAGTATAAACTCAATAGTCTTTTCACCGATATGAAGTATACTTTGTGTGACGGTATCGTTGAGTAGACTGGGAGTATCATATCTAACCGGTGTGAGTTCGAGCTTTCCGGCTTCTATCTTGGAGATATCCAGTATGTCGTTGACCGTAGAAAGCAACAATTCACCGGCACTGGTAACCTTTTCAATATTCAGTCTTGTCTCCTCGTTTATGGTCTGATCCTCTATAGCGAGTTCGGTCAACCCTATGATAGCATTAAGAGGAGTACGCATCTCGTGGCTCATTCGAGCCAAGAAATCACTCTTTGCACTATTGGCAAACTGTAGATTCAACATCATCTCATTGCGAATTAGTGCATTGGCTATCAGCAGACTTCCGGAATACAGAGTAGATGCTTCACTATCGGTTAGTATCTTCTCATTATGATAATCATCAAAGCCTACATAACCCCAGAAGTAATTATGAACAAAGACCGGAGCTACGAAGATAGATTTAACACCATGAGGTCTCAATTGAGATTGAACTACCGGTGACATCTCGCTGATTGTTGAATTGATGCATTCTCCCTTAGACAATATTTCTTCCCATCCCGGGATGCTGTCGTCATAGGATACATCCGATGATTTGGCATCGCTGTAGATGAAATAGTCACCACTTAGTCGCCATTCATACAATATATCGCAATAGAGCCTACCATCCATGATTTTGTTCTTCCAGATACATACCCGGTCAGACCCCATTCGGGTTCCAATCATACTGATACACTCTTGGAGGTTGTCTTCAAAGCTGTCAATATCTGCCTGAAGCAGTATATTTGCTACCTGATTGACGCTTGATAGTAGATTTGAGTTATGTGCAATCTCATCCAACATCTCCTTCTCTTCACGCAGATCCCTCACATATGCGGCAACCACATAAGCTCCGTCATGAGCAATTCTGACTAAGGTCACCTCTGCAGGAATAGGGGTACCATCGCGTTTTTGATGCATCCATTCAGTAATACAATACCCTTCTTCAAAAGCTTTTTTTACAAGCGCATGAGCTTTATCGACCGAGCGTTGACCATCCGCTTGGAATTCAGGAGAGAAGCTTTTGAAATCCTCTATGAATTCCTGTTTGTTGGTCAGCTCGAATATCCTGACGCTTCCTTCATTACATTTGAAGAGATTAATGTTTTCATCCCACAGATTACAGGAGTAGGGCATTCCTTCTAGTAGGAGTTCGGTATACTCATTTGCCTGACGGATTCTGTTGGATTGAATGCTGCGATTGAAAGCATTTACCATCATAAGACTTACAGAATGAAGTATATCTATTTCATCATTTGTAAAGGTTCTCTCAACCTCACAATCATCAATACTGAAAAATCCCCAGAATGCATCGTTGATAAAGAGAGGGATAATTACGATAGTTTTAATATCATAAAGTGCTAAGAATTCTCTGTCTTCGTTATTCATTTGAGATACAGGACCATTAATTGGTTCACCCTGTGTGAACTGACCGAGCCAATCCGGTCGATCGTCATATGAGAGCTTTAATCCTATTGGAACATCAGTTTTAAGCTTACCATTCTCACTGAGCCATTGATATGTATGGACAGAGTATAGGGTTCCGTCGATAACCTCATTTCGCCATATCTGAACTCTGTCAACGTTGGTGGTATGACCGACAAACTCCATACTCTTCATAAGAGATTCGACTATATCATCGTCATCTTCAGTTGAGAGCAGTAGAGCAGCTGTACTATGACCGGTGGTAAGCAATTTGTCACGTTGTTCAATTTCCTCTAGCATCTTCTTCTGTTCACTTAGATCTCTTGTATATCCCGCAACTACCCAGCCTTCATCATAGCGAACCTTAACCAGAGTGATTTCACAGGGGAATTGAACACCATCTAATGTCTGATGTACCCATTCAAATTCTAATTTTTCCCCATTGAATGCTGCGTTTAAGGTTTCTCTGATTACGTCAGAAGATCGACGTCCATCAGGTTGAAATTCTGGAGATAGTTCATAGTAGCGAGCCATGAACTCTTCCTTGCTAGGTATTCCAAAGAGTTTTAAGCTTTCCTCATTGCATTCAAAAATTTCCAGTTTATCATTCCACAACCTACAGGATAATGGGGTAGCATCTAGTAGTACCTTGACACGTTCATGCTCGTTCTGGATCTGCTCAGCCTGTGCTAAGATTGTTTTATTTAGCTGCCCTAACTGTTTGTTTTGAGACTCGATTCTAAGAAAAGGCTTAACTGCAAACTTCGATATGACTACCGATGCTGCAAGTCCTAATACCAAGAACAACAGAGCAGAGAGTAGTAGTGAGTTCCTTACATTGTATTGTGGACTCTCAGCCAAAGGAGCGACAATTCCGATTCTCCAACCAACGATAGAGTTGGTTACGTATTGATATACACACAACCGTTCCTTCCCTTCGTAGAAGTATCTACCTGAGCCGGAAGACTTTGATGAAATCATCTTAGAATAGATTTCACCGGCAGTTTTCATCTCGGGATTTGTTTTTGCTTCCTCAATTAAGTTTCTTTGA
>WRIP01000144.1 GCA_009782665.1 Oscillospiraceae bacterium | reverse complement strand
TTACGACAAGAATAAGTTATTATATGTAAATCAATCCACGACTAGATTCTTAGAAATCTGAGAGATGTGATTGATATTTTGTCGGATACTTGTACTAAATTGAAGATATTCTTAACATCTGATCGGCATCTTCCTCTAGTGCTGACAGGAAACACTCTACTATCCTGCGGTCAAACTGACTATCACATCCTTTTTTAAGCTCATCAATCGCTTCACCTGGAGTTCGCTTGTCCCGGTATGCTCTCGGTGAAATCATAGCATCGTATGCATCTGCTACAGATATTATCCGTGCACCGAGCGGTATATCTACTCCCTTCAATCCATATGGATATCCCGAACCGTCATAACGTTCATGATGGCAGTTAACCATCCCCTTTATATCCTCAAATGCCGAGATAGCAGACAGTATGACCGCACCCTTGGTGGGATGCTTCATGACTTCATAGAACTCTGTATCACTGAGCTTTGAGGTTTTGAGTAATATATCATCGCTGATACCTATTTTACCAATATCATGGAACAACCCACCGATACGAAGATCCTCTATTTCTTCCTTGGAAAGCCCCAGCTTGGTTGCCAGAAGCTGTGCATATAGAGCTACCCTGTCTGAGTGACCACGTGTCGATACGTCCTTTGCATCAACTGCGAGCCTTAACGCTTCTATTGTTTCGACATAGCTGGCTTTCAGGTCCGAGAGTGTGCTGTTGAGTTGTTCGTGGAGCATAACATTTTGCAGCAGAGAGGAGGCTTGGGTTACAAAAACATCTAACAGATTATTCTCCTCCACCCGACTACCGATATATACTATACCTTCTAAACCTTCTGTGGCATTACTTACGATAGGCAAAATATAGCTATCATCGGTTGATACAGGCTGTTTTGTAACTTTTACCTTGTCAATATCAGCTATCGCCTGCTCACCTATGGTACTCATGACCTGTTCCATAGGTAGATTGAACCTTCCCGAACCTTTAAACACCGTACCCTCGTGGTGTCCGAAGTGCTCTAACTGCATGAAGATGTCCTCTGAGTCTGCCAGTGATATCATGTTCTCTACGATATCATTGACCATATCTTCAAACGGTTGAAGTCGGTTAATCTGTGAGAGTGTATCGAGTATATCCTGCAGTCCATCTCTGTAGGTCTTGATACGTCTCTTTTGGTTTATCGACTTGATGCCCGACTCAATGAGCAGTTGAAGTTGATCCAGTCGATGGCTCTTCTCGCAGTATGCCTGAATATCAAATGCTTTGATGGTGGCAAAGGGAGGAGCTAGATCTTTGTGTCCGGTCAGTAGGATGACATAGAGGTCTGTATCAAACTGTCGGAGTTCAGATACAAAATCATCCCCTCGAATCGGCGACATGAAATAGTCAAGAATCAATAAATCATAGCTATCTTGCCTCAATTCCTCAAGACCGTCCAGCGGATTGGAAAAACCCTCTACATCATATCCATTTCGTTTTAACAATGTTGATAAAGAGTCTATTAAACCTTCATCATCATCTACAATCATTAACCTATAACCACTCATTCCGGTGGTTTGATATCTTTGTCTCATAATCTTCCTTACTTTTTTACACCATTATGGGAATGGCAATATGCATATCTGTTCCTACTCCACTAATTGAATTATACCACATCTTGCCGCCGAATATCCCGACTATTGTCGAGTAGGAGATATATAGTCCCAGACCGGTACCATCCTTACCTTTGGAGGTGATCATCTGCTGGAATAGTTTTTCCTGTATGTCGATAGGGATTCCTCCCGCTTTGTCGGATATAGTAAAGATTATCTCTCCATCCGATTGACTAATTCTAACTAAAATCTCTCCGGGAGCTCCTTCATACGCCTGCATCGCATTCATTATGGTATTGTCAATTACTTGAATGAGTGAACTAATGTCACCGCTGTTAATAGCTATCTGATCATCCATCTCAATCTCATATATGAGATTGCATTTGTTTCGGATGAGTACATGTCTTAAAAGCAGATCAATGCGTTTAGTGAGATCCCGTATGGTGAAGGATTCTTTCGCTTCCACCGATAACATGACTGCCTGTTCCTTAACGGCAGAGATGATTTCGGAGATATATGATGTATGTATGCGGATATTCTCAATCTCACCTCTCATATCCGACGCAATTTCACGATGATCGTCTCTTGTGACCTTGTTGTCTTCTAGCGAGTTTACATACTCATCTACTAAAAATTCTAAACTTTCGGCTCTGCCCGATATTGCCATGATGGGGGTGTTTAGGTTATGTGCGATGCCGGAGATGAGCTGACCTAACGATGCTAATCGTTCCTGCTTTATGAGCTGATCCTGATTTGCCTTTATCTGTTCCATATCATTAACCGCTCGTGTAATATCTCTGAACAGAATGATACAACCGTAGTAGATACTGTCAATTAAGAGTGGGGAAAACTCGACCGAGAAGTACATCGCAGCATCGTCCACCATCACACCTAGATCCTTAATGATGGTATCTTGCTTTGTGCGACATTCATCTATGACCGGGAGAAGTTCTTCGATGGTAATCGGAAATCCTCTCCCCTGCAACGCATCGGCTAATGGTATCTTCCGTTTCAGGTTAATGAGTTTACTGAAAATCTGCTCAAACGGTTCATTATAGTCGATGATCATCATGTTCTCGTCGATAACTGCATAGAGATCTGAGGTCATATCGATGACCTGTTTCATGACTGCCGGACTTATCTGTAGAATATTATATCTGAATAATAATAGATAGTACGTAATGCAGGTTACGAGGAAAGCAACCGGGGTGGAGAGATTATCGACACTTGGCATATTCAATGTGAAACACACATTCACAATCAGCGGAACCGCTGTTCCCAAACAAAGCAAGAAAGCTTTGAGCGCGGAGTTTCTTCTACCGCGTTCTCGTGAGGCGTGGTAGATGACATAGAACGTTCCAATCATGAGGCAGGCATAGGAGTAGACGGTATGGACATAGAAGTAGAGACCGACCTGTGATTCCCGTATATCATTGACATTAATAGACACAAAGAACAGATGATGCCATCGGTTAGTCCATATTACTATCTGTGTAATAACAGGGACAATATACAGATAACGGATCCATTTCATCGTCTGATGAGTGGAATAGTAGATGGACATACTGATGATGAGTACGATGACCGAGATAAATGAAATACCCAGGTAAGTAGTGTTTTCAAAGAAAATTATCAGAGACGTCTTTCCATACCTAACACTGTATCGTTGCAGCACGACACTTAAGGTCCAGATAAACTGAAAAGCCAAATACTGCAGGAAAAGCCCTTTCATCTTGTTTTGGGTTTTCAGGCGTATGGTCAGCACTTCCAGAACAATCATGGTAACAAGAGCCACATGAGCCAGATAAAACATAGTATTACCCATTAAAGTCTCCTCCACACCAGACTTATTTACTTAACGGATGAAACGGCCTTAATTAGATACTCGGTCGATATCTCTTTCCAGATAAACCCTATTGATTCGAGTTTCATAGCCGTGACCTCAGCGGTCAGTATGACCGGTGCTCCGCTTGCAAACTTCTGCATAACATCTTCCATCAATCCTGCAATATCTGAAGCGGTATCAGATGAAGCAATACTCTTCAGTTCCTTGAGATACATGTGGTCTTCAACCACACGTATCGCAGCATCATTTGGCAGGTTCGCCTCCAGTGCCTTTAATATATCCTCACCCGATGTCTTAATCGGGTTACAAACATGACATACTAAATCATCATCCTCGATGAGTAACAACACTATTGCCTTTGCCGCCTGGTCCACCGGTGTGAATTCACCTCCAATAGCGAGTGCCGATGACGGAGCAATACCGGTCAGATAGTATGACTTAAGTCGGTTCATGAACGCATTGCGATCCGGTTCCAATTGGAACTTCCCATCGTCGTATCTCGGCATGAGGTTTCCTACCCTCATTATCTTAGCATTAAGTCCCGCTCTTGTCGCTCTATAGATGAGATTTTCTGCCTCAAATTTGCTTTTTACATAGAGATTATCGTTAATGTTCTGGTTAATGTAGAAGTCATCCTCACCGAACAAGAACTCTAGGTTAGCATCTGCCTCTTCAACCACTGTACCTGAAACGCTGGTGGTGGATATATGACAGAGATTAGCAGATGTCTTCTTACAGTAGTCGATGAGTTTTTTCACACCTACTACGTTAGCTGCATTAAAGACCTCTTCGGTACCGTAGTGGCTGGTGAGAGCCGCACAGTTAATGACGGTGCCTGGAGCAAACGATTCAAAGTGCGACATGCCTTTAGAGATATCAACAC
>WRIP01000143.1 GCA_009782665.1 Oscillospiraceae bacterium | reverse complement strand
CGCGGAGCATACTCAAATTGAATGTTAAAGAGACAGATACCCATTGCACTCCACCCAGCTGAAGCAATAATACATACCACCGGGTACAGCCATTTGGCATTCATAGGTATGAGGAATGTGTTTATGGTATGAGCCAACCCGATAAGCATGAACATAATGCTGGTAACCCTCGGCCATGAGGTTTTATCAGCTAACCGTCCCCAGAGCAGTGCTAACAGACTACGTTCAAACATTGTTATGAACGACATAAGGCTTATCAGTGTATAGCTGAGCCTCAAATCACTAACTAAGTACAATCCCCAATAGGCGACGCCGACCTGAGCCGCAATCTGATATATGGAACTAATTATCAATACCGGTCTAAACCGTTTTGAACGCAATGGCATCCGTAGTAGTAATCCCGCTCTTAATGACTTTTCTGATGTAGTCTCAGGCGGTCGTTTGGCAAAGATAAGTATCGTAGTGTTTATTGTATTGCAGACGGCAATAATCACACCCAGTAACATGAATCCAAACGGCTCATTGTTGAGATCCTTGTAATAGTCTAACATGTTACCGACCGCTAACAGTACCAATGCAGTGCAGACCATTGCAACCGATTCACGGATACCCATGAACTCACCGCGTTTTTCGGGACGAGTTAGAGACGCAATCCAGGCACTGGCTGGTGGTCCGATAAAGGCACTGAGTATACAGGAAAGCATAAACAATACCACCGAAACAACGACCATACTCGTTGCTCCATGTAACAGCACAGCGATCATATACATTGCGGCAAAGAAGTATCGGAATACAGCTGCTCCAATAACCACTAGTTTCTTGTCGTTCTTGAGCTTTCTCGATGCAAATGCTCCCATGACCTGTGCTATCGAGCAGAGAATAGGAAAAGAGTTAATCACCCCGATAAGAGCAACCGGAACTCCTACAAGCTTTAGATATCCCGCTAGATACGAGCCACCGACAACAAATCCGATAATCATGGTAAATGCGCCATCTAGATAGAATATTCGTTGGCTTTTAATGTACTCAGGAGAATCGTAAATATCAATAGGTTCAGGTCTTGGTTTCCTGCTTTTAAGTATTTTCATGTACACCTGTTATTTTTCATAGACTAATGGTCAATCAGACAGACTCATCTGTGAAAAGCAATCCTTAAGAGCAGGGTAAAGCTGTCTGTATATCGCATATTTCTGCTCATATTTGGCTACCGTCTCTGGGTCTGGATAGATCGTTTTTGCAACCTTAGCAATACGTTTGGATGCTGTCTCAAGGTCAGGCTGCTCCCCTGCTGCAACTGCGGCAAGTATGGCTGCTCCGAGCGCCGGACCTTCTTCGTTCACCAGTGTCTCAACCTCGAGGTTGAGAACATTGGCTACAATATCCTGCCAGACCTGGCTCTTAGCTCCTCCACCGCAGATTTTTGTGGTCGTCAGTGTTACACCCTCATTCTTTGCTATCTCGAGTGAGTCTTTAAGCGCAAAGGCTACCCCTTCATATATTGCCTGGACCATATCTTTGCGTGTGGTAGTTGCGTTCAACCCGATGAAACAACCTCTGGCATTGGGATCATTGTGAGGGGACCTTTCTCCCATGAGGTAGGGTAGGAAATAGACGGAGTTGTGGGCCAACCTCTTTATATCCTTCTCCTGCTCATAGAAATCAGTCTCACCAAGAATCTCCTCCACCCACCAGCTGTTGCAGGAAGCCGCAGAGAGTATACATCCCATCAGATGATACGCACCATCAGCATGAGCAAAAGAATGTAGTGCATTGTTTTTATCCATTCTGAAACTATCTGAAGTAATGAAGATGGTACCAGATGTGCCAAGAGATATATTACACTGTCCGTTGCCAACAGTACCGGTCCCGATAGCTGCGGCAGCATTATCTCCCGCTCCGGCTGCTACTATCACATTATATATCCCGAGTCGGTTCTCGATATCGGGTTTGAGCACTCCGACGACCTCGTAACTCTCATAGAGCTTCGGCATGATATCTTCGGTGATATCACAGATCTGCAGCATCTCTTTTGAGTATCGTTTATGTTCAACATCGAGAAGTAACATACCAGACGCATCGGAATAGTCGGTGGAATGTATACTGGTGAGCATATATGCTAAATAATCCTTCGGTAGCATCAGCTTTTTGATGGCATGGAAATTCTCAGGCTCCTGCTTTTTAAGCCATAGTAACTTGGGGGCGGTGAATCCGGCAAACGCGATGTTTCCGGTGTATTTCGCTAACCTATCCTTCCCGATTACTTCGTTGAGATAGTTTGTCTCTTCAGCAGTTCGCCCATCGTTCCAGAGTATACAGTTGCGGATGGGTTTATCATACTCATCTAAAATTACCAGTCCGTGCATCTGTCCACCGAAAGAGATACCCTTTACCTTAGTTCGGTCCAGTTGTGCCAGCAGTTCATCAAGACATTCAAGTGTAGATTCATACCACACTAGCGGATCCTGTTCTGCCCATCCCACTTGTGGATACTCTACGTCGAATTCCCGTGATGCGGAGTGCAGCACCCTACCTCTTTCATCCATTGCCAGCGTCTTAACTGACGAAGTACCTAAATCTATGCCAATATATATCATATGAGATTAACCTCCGAACATAATTGAGTTGACGATACTCTCAAGGTATTCCTGTTTACCTGAATCGGGAAGAGTCGGATTGCCTAAACTGATGGCATGATCACTCAATTGCTCAAGCGTTGTGGTCTTGGTACGAATTTTACTGCCGATTCCTTCATAGAATGAACTGTACCTATCTTTGATGAATTTCTCTATTCTGCCGTCTTCAATCAGCTTCACAGCATTGATTAATCCCAATGCAAAACTATCCATCCCTAAGATAAATGCATGAAACATATCCTCATATGTATAGCTTGGACGCCGATTCTTTGCATCGAAGTTTAAGCCACCATAAGGTCTTAGCCCTCCAATCTGTAGCAGTTCATACATACACATGGTTGTTTCATACACATTAAATGGGAACTCATCGGTATCCCACCCCAGCAGCAGATCACCTTGATTGGCGTCAACAGACCCGAGTAATCCATTCATAGCCGCAAATCTCAGATCATGCTGGAATGTATGCCCAGCCAGTGTAGCATGATTGGCTTCGATGTTGAGCATAAAGTCTTTATCTAGATTGAACTGACGCAGGAAACCGATGGCAGTAGCTGCATCAAAATCATATTGATGCTTCATAGGCTCCTTCGGTTTTGGCTCAATAAAGAACTTACCTTCGAATCCCTGTTTTCTAGCATACTCGACCGACATCTGCATGAGTTCAGCGATATTCTCTATCTCAAACTTCATATCGGTATTGAGTAGCGTTTCATAACCTTCACGTCCACCCCAGAATACATATCCGTTACCTCCGAGTTTTATGGTAAGATCAAGTGCCTTCTTTATCTGGGCTGCGGCAAAGCAGTATACATCTGCGGAGTTACTGCTGCCGGCTCCATTCATAAAACGAGGGTTGGTGAAAAGGTTTGCTGTTCCCCACAGACAGCGTATACCTGTTTGCTCTGCTTTAGATTTTATGTAATCGGAAATCTCATCGAGGCGATCGTTAGTTTCGGAAATATCTCGACCTTCTGGCACTAAATCCGCATCATGAAAGCAATAGAACTCTATTCCGAGTTTAGACATGAACTCAAACCCGGCATCCACCTTGCTGTAAGCATGTTCCATAGTCGCTGCCTGCTCACAGCCGAACCTCTTATCGGCTGTGCCAACCCCGAACATATCGGCACCCGTGGCTGAGAGGTTATGCCACCATGCCATGGCAAACGGTAGGTGTTCTTTCATGCTTTTACCCATTAACATACGGTTTTCATCATAGAATTTAAAGGAAAGCTCATTGCTTCTATCGCTACCCTCATAAACAATCTTCGGTATATCTTTAAATATCTCTGCCATAACCATAATTCCTTTCATTATATTCGTTGGTTGTACATATATTATACCCGATTTCTACCCAACTTTTGTAGTCTCTTTTCTGCAGTGATAGATATATTTCTATCGCAAACCAAAGCTGACGGATGTTCAGATATAAAGCAAGCCGCCAACTAGGCGGCTTGGTTGTGGATGTGACAATAACGAATCATCCTGATTTGCACATATTTCAGTTGATAGAGAAGCTTACCTGTAAAAAATCCTGCTTGATATTCACAAGCTATGCTCTGTCAATAATGACTTTTGTATTGTTATTTATAGGTACTGTAAAACCATGATTCCCGTAATCATCTATCCAAGTGGATAGATAATTACAAGTAATATAGGATTATTCAATCGATTACGACAAGAATAAGTTA
>WRIP01000142.1 GCA_009782665.1 Oscillospiraceae bacterium | reverse complement strand
CCGTTATACTCCCGGTTTGATCGGTTAAAGGATAGTTTATGTAGTACAGATGACCTTCATGTTCCTCAAATTCTACCTCGGCATCCGAGATAGAGGTATTACAGGTCGGGCACCAGTTGATTATTCTTTCACCGCGATAGATTAACCCTTTGTTATAGTAATCGATGAATACATCCACGACCGCTCTACTGGCACCTTCATCCATCGTAAACCTGCGTCGTGACCAATCGCAGGATGAGCCTAATTTTTTGAGTTGGTCGATGATACGACTTCCGAACCTGTCATTCCAACGCCAGGCGCGTTCGAGAAACGCCTCTCGCCCTATATCTGCCTTGGTTATACCTTCCTGTTTCATCGACTCGACAATACGCGCTTCGGTGGCGATGGAGGCATGATCGGTACCGGGCAACCATAATGTGGAGTAACCCTGCATTCTCTTTTGCCTGATGAGAATATCAGGCAGTGTATTATTCATTGCATGACCTATATGCAACTGTCCTGTGATGTTAGGGGGAGGCATAATGATTGTGTACGGTTGTTTGCTCTTATCAACCTTAGCATCAAAGTATCCTCCATCCATCCACATTTTATAGATTCGATCTTCAACCTGTGAATGGTTATATGTTTTTTCCAGTTGTTTTGCCATGAAATTACTCTCCCGACAATCTACTGCAACAGCAGTCTTTTTTCTATATCAATTATCGTATTATTGCGTTTTTATGTCAACAGCAAGCCGTCAGTCATATTTCGACACAAAGGCTAGGTTTAGTATTGGCAACCGTCTACCTATATACAGGATGCAGGTACTTTAAGGACTGTAACAATCTACAGTTTTTATTTATCTGCTTGTAATTGGGATGTATCTAACACTTTGCAGTTTGTGATATAATTATCTGAGAAATTCATCAGAAGAGAATAAACAGAATATGAGAGGATACATTTATGCTAAAGAAAATACTATCAGTAGTTCTAGTCATGATAATGCTGTTCTCAATCGCCGGTTGCAGTATGCTTAATTCTGCGGCAACGGCAGAAACATATGAGATAGGTGACGATATTCTCTACTCAGTATACTCCATAGTGGGAGAACGTAAGGTCACCGGAGTAGAGAGCGGTACTAGTAACGGAGCACCCACAAAAAAGTATACCTATTCCAGTCCGACAGTTGTGGATGATCTATTGGAGTATTTCACCTATCTGATGAGAAGCGATTGGGTATTGGTTCAAGACTACAATCTAAATGTCATGCCTGGTTCGGCACAGTTTGCCAAGAACTCACTGGATACTGGAAAAGTACTCCTCATGACCATTTCGTTCGAGAACCAGAAGTATTCGATACACCTGACTAAAATTGAAGGTAGTATCACACTCAATTAGTAATAGGTTTTTCGAGCGAAAACATAGAGATTTCCTATTTTGATAGTTGTTATTTCTGCAACGAATGTGTTAATATACCAACAGTAGGAATTCCATATTGATTTTGAACTCGATATTACGTTGTTTTTGATAAAATTATGATTAAATAAGCCGATTATTTCTGGTTTTACTATCGGTATTTGAATTAATGTATGCTACAGCGTACTTAATATTATATAGGGGGATCATTATGAAAAAACGAATTATTTTAGCATTAATTCTAGTTCTCTTTATTGCTCTTGCAATAATACCTAATGCTTTTGCTGCAGAACAACAAGACGCTCGCATGATTGCTCAGGTAAATAAACCTGGAGTTATCTATGTATATTCCAGATGGACTGCTACCATGCTTTGGAACGAATGGGCTGTCTACGATGATCTGTATGATGATGTGTTTTATTACGTCGTAGAGTACCTTGGCATTGATTATGGTTCTTCGAGTTTCTGGCCGACATATATTTCGTTATTTATCGATAATATGCTCGATTATGCATACTATACAGGAGGCTCCAATACTACTAGTGCCTGGATAGGAGCACATGGAACAGGATTCATAATAACGCCTGATGGGTATTTGGTTACAAACGCTCATGTCGTTGAGATGAGTGAAAAAGAAATAGCTCAAACCATATCTACATATCGTTTAAGGTCCCAAGCTTCAACTCATGTTGATAACTTTGCTCGAAATTGGTCAAACAACTATGGATACAATATGTCAAGCTCTGAGAGAGATGCTTTATACTATGCAGTTTACGACATCTATTCCATCACGATGGAAGTAACCGATACTTCTCATATGCATGTGGCATACATGGGTAACGTTACACCGGGATCCGATGTTTCAACAAAAGGTGTAATGCTTGACGTCCGTAAAGTAGGCGAACCGTCTTCATCCAAAGACGTAGCAATTCTTAAACTTGATGGTTCTAACTACCCGACAGTAGCTTTAGGAGACGATAAAGAACTAAAGACAGGCGATCCCATTTATGTTATGGGTTATCCGGGTATAGTTGATGGTGCTGTTGAGGAAGTCACAGCCATGCAAGAACCTGTTATGACTCAAGGTATCTTAAGTGCTAAGCAGGTTTGGAATGATGGAGGAAATATACTTCAGTATGATGCTGCTACCTTTGGTGGAAACTCAGGTGGTCCCGTATTCAACCAGTATGGTGAGGTTATTGGAATCCATACGTTTGGTCTAAATGATAAAGGACAAAGAGTTTCC
Source organism: Oscillospiraceae bacterium (assembly GCA_009782665.1). Lineage (GTDB taxonomy): Bacteria > Bacillota > Clostridia > Oscillospirales > Ruminococcaceae > WRIP01. The sequence continues at coordinate 1,749 of WRIP01000142.1, read as the reverse complement.
GGATATGCATTCTCGGTACCTATCAGTACTGCAAAGGTATACCTAAACGAGCTTAACATTACTCCAAGCGAAAGTAAATTTACAGCAGATTTCAAAGCTGCTCTTGAAGCATATAACAATGGAGATTATGCAACTGCTCTTGAACTGGTCAGAGGAATCAATGAAACCAACCCCGGGTTCCCTGTTATACAGGATCTACTAGCAGACGCACGTACCGCCTATGATGCCGATCCTAACAAAGGACAAAGCTCAGTAACAACCCCTGGCGATACTCCGGGAGATTCAACAACGACAGCAGATTTGACAGTTCCCGAGAAGACATCCGCTAGCAGTTCAGAAGGTGGTATATCACTGCTGACTATTCTACTCATCGTTGGTGGCGTAGTTGTCATAGGTGTAGTAGTAGTAGTTATTCTAATAGCATCAAAGAAAAAATCTACCGCAGCACCGGCTCAAACACAATATGCACCACAACCCCAGTTCCCACAACAGGTTCCGCAACCACAGTTCCCGCAACAGGCACCTCAACCACAGTTCCCACAGCAGGCTCCACAACCCCAGTTCCCGCAACAGGCAGCTCCTGCTCCTGCGTATCAGCCACAGCCTGAGTATCAACCCACCGTTGTTGTACCATCAGCAGTAGCTGAAGCTCCTGTATCATCACCGACCATTGCTCCTACCGCAGTCGGTACCCCCTGCCCGAGATGTGGTGTGATGTTAGCTCCCGACGCAAAATTCTGCGATGCGTGTGGATTCTCAATACAGACAATTGAGGTGATCCCGTCTAACCAGTGTCCACAGTGCGGAGCAGCTATCGCACCCGGAGCGAAATTCTGTAATGTTTGCGGATTCCAGATGTAGTATTTACGATTCTTAGACTATCATCGAAACCACTGAGTACTCTCAGTGGTTTCTTTTTCTGATTGACGAACCAAACTAAAAAAAAGACCCGCAAAGCGGATCTTCAACATTTCACTAATACCACTACTGTCCTGGTATGGTGGGTGGTACTCCTTCAGGTATCGGACACAGATAACCTTTTTCAGTTTTTATCTCAAACTCTGCTTTAGCTTGTTTGATAATATCCGGGGTGATAAAAAGGTCAATCGCAGTAGCTGCAATAACTTTACCTGCGGTAATGGTTCCCTTGAATCCGATAGAAGAGTTACCTGCCGAAACATTCTGCCAGGAATGACCGGGAGCATTCGCTGGATAGGTAGCACAGCGAATCTGTGCGGTCGGTGTCTGCCAGCTGACGTCGGCGACATCGGTAGAACCCATCGACTGATAGGTAGAATCATATTGCGGGATTATGAAATCATTAATGACTTTAGTACCGTCTTCGGTTGCTTTCTTTACAAACTCCGCAATTTCAGGGTTAGTTTTTACCGCTCCACCTGGATATTCATAAGGAATATAGTCATATGTTTTCTTGAGTTGTTTTGCGAACTCGAGCTCCTCATCGGTATATGTCGGCAGTCCTACTTCCAGGAAATTCTTGTACATGACCTTTTCCAGCGTATAGTTGGGAATAGTCTCAGCTGTACCATCGATGAAGATACGTTCGAGTTTGGTATCTGTCATCATTGCTGCGGCTTCAGCTATCTTATCCACACGTTTGACCAGCTGCATATTCTTGTGAACGGTATTCTCTCTTATCATATACAGCACCGACGCGGTCGGTTGTACTACGTTAGGAGATACTCCCCCACCATCAATTATGGCATAATGCACACGTGCATTATCGGG
>WRIP01000141.1 GCA_009782665.1 Oscillospiraceae bacterium | reverse complement strand
TGTGTTGACGGGACCCATCCAAACACAATGGGACAACAACTAATTACACGGGTGTTTTTAGACTTTATTGAGTCTTCAAAAGCAAGTGGATTGATTTTTGTGTAGACGTTTTGAAAAAAGATAATAGTCACACCATAAGAAAGAAGATTTTGGTTCATGATACTAGCATTACCGCACTATTTAAATAGTACTGCAAAGACGGGAGCAAACATCTAGAAGCTAATTCTAAGTTGCTCTGTGCTTCGCAATGAACTATTAGAGATAGTTATATGATGTTTAGTGCCTATCGCTCTAGCAGGATGCTTTTAGTAGCGATATTCTCACAGAAGGTCTTATCATGTTCCACAAAAATCAGGGGAGGAGAGTGTGAGAGTATCAACTCTTCAATCTGTATTCGAGACAGTATATCAATATAGTTGAGTGGTTCATCCCAAATATACAGATGCGCAGTCTGGCTCAAGCTGCATGCAAGTAGTACTTTTTTCTTCTGCCCTGCACTATAATCCGAAATATCGGTATCAAATTGCTCTTTAGTGAAGTTCATCTTTATGAGGATGGTCTTAAACAGAGTTTCATCTATTTCATTATCTTTGATGAAATCCGCTAAGCTACCTTCCAGGAAGGAAGCGTCCTGCGGAACAAAAGAGATCTTTAGTCTATTCCCTACAAAAAGTTGACCTTCATATGGGATATCCATCCCACATATGAGTTTAAGAATACTACTTTTACCGGATCCATTAACTCCTAGTATGGCTATTCTATCCGACTGTTCGAACGAAAAGCTTATAGGTTTGAAGATTCTTCTGTTATCGTAGATAACAGAGAGTTTTTCTAGTATAACCAGATTAGACGAAAAGTACTCAAGTTCATGTATCTTCAGAGTGTCAGCAGTTTCGATATTTCTTAATAGTTTTGATTTCTCGTCGATGTTAGTTTGCTGACGCAGCTGTATTGACTTTGAGGCTTGCATCATCTTTTTCGATTTTGCTCCCTCATAAGGTCGTCTGTTTTTAGATTTCTCTACTTTTTTGGGATCAAAACCAATTTTTGCGCTTTCAGCTTTGTCTGCCCATCTAGCGGTTCTTTTAGAAGCTATCTTAAGTCTGTCTATTTCTTTCGATAGCTTTACATTCTGAGCGATTTCGAATGCATCCTGTCGCTGTTTGTGTTCCCAAAAGACCGAGAAATTACCATTAACAACCTCGATATTTGTTTTGTTGATGTATAGGGTGTGATCACAGCATTCATCAAGAAAATACCTGTCATGTGAGACTAGTATAAAGCCCTTCTTGCTGTTCAGATATGAAGCGACTATCTCACGTGTTACAGAATCTAGATGGTTGGTGGGTTCGTCTATTAGAAGGTATCGATTCTCTTTCAAAAACAATGAAGCAAGCAGTACTTTAGTCTTTTCACCTTCCGAAAGGGTACTAAACGGGCGGTAGAGCACATCTTCACTGACTGCTAACATAAATAGCTCTTTGCGTATCTGCCAAAGTGGAACTCCTACAGCGATAGATTCAATCACAGCCAGTACATCCAGTGAAGGGTCAGATACAGAAAATGGAAAGTATTCAAAATCTACCATTTTCGAAATGGTACCGGTATACTCATATTTATCCATCAGTAAGTTCAAAAAGGTTGTTTTACCGCATCCGTTTCGACCGCAGAATCCTAGCTTCCAATCTGTATCGATTTGAAAAGATACGTTCTCGAACACATCTACATAGCTCCCTTCGTAACCGAAGGTTAAGTCAATAACATTGATTAAAGACATAAACAAATAACCTCCTCCAGTGATGGAAAAGGTAACAACGATAAAGATAGAAAGGTAGTAGTACCTATCTCTTGATTACCGATAACCTCATTCCAACACAACTAAACATGGCAGAATTCCATGTCAAAAAGTATTAAATTAGTCAGGTTATCGAATTTGCATATTTACACCTCGAATGAATTTCAACTATAATATATCAAATAGATTGTTCCAGTGCAATAACAAATTACAGTGACTGAGCATCTATCTATGAATTTCAGGAGGAGCGAAATGGCACTAATACATCTAAACTTTGAGAGTGAGTATCTTTGTAACAATACCGATGTCAACATTATTATGCCTGATAAACCTCGAGTGGAGAAACCGAAAGATTTCTACGATTCAAATAAGAAGTATCAGGTACTTTGGTTGCTTCACGGAACCTACGGAGACTACACTGATTGGATTCGCAAGAGTAGTATCGAACTCTATGCAGCAGAAAGAAACATTATTGTGGTAATGCCCAGTGCCATGAACAGTAACTATCTAGATTGGAAAGGATTTGGACTGGGATATAATATGTGGGAGTATCTAACTGAGGAGTTGATGCCTTTGGTATATAACTGGCTTCCTGCATCTTCTAAAAAAGAAGACAATTTCATTGCCGGTCTTTCGATGGGTGGTGGAGGAACTATCCAATATGTCGTCGGACATCCCGAGAGGTTTGCGGCAGCGGCAATACTTTCATCAGCTCCGTCAAACCACCGGAAGGATATGAGTGAAGGTACCGTACTCGCTCGTACTCAAACTGCCATCAATAACTATGGCGGTAACGAAGGATATCTAGATTCTCCAGCAAATGTATGGGAGTTATTACCGAAACTCATTAAATCAAAGAAACTCCCAAGGCTCTACTTTACCATTGGTAAAGATGACAGTATCGCATATAAGAGGTATGTTGCCTTTAAAGCTTACGCAGAACAAATCGGACTTGATGCAGTTTTTGAAGAGTATGATAAATATGACCACGAGTGGAGATTTTGGGATTTGACCATTCAAAAAGCGTTAGATTTCTTTGGGATACCTAACACTTACGCCGGAAATGCGTTCTAAAAATAGAATATTCAGCAGCAGAAAATGGTTCCGCTAAATGACGAATCCTCATCATCCGGATACTCTACTTCGAAGTCTACTACATAAAATAATGTGTGATCCTAAGACTAGTCAAAGCGAGCGGATAATTTGACAAAAATGTCGCTATTCGATATAATTGGCACTGTTTCAACTACCCTTTGAAACTGTTGCTGAAGGAGTATGATGTAATGGTAACATGGCGGTCTCCAAAACCGCTCTTGAGGGTTCAAGTCCTTCTACTCCTGCCAAGTTAAAAACCTCTTGAACACTAGGAAAAACTAGGGTTTTGGGGGGTTTTCGTTATGTATTTGGTAAGTATTTGAGAGGTACAATAGGGCGTTATTGGACGATATTAGGTGGTTTGTATAATGCCAAAAATAATGCCACTTTTTTGTTGGGTTATCTTATGCCAGTATTAGAAATTCTTTTGTTAATTAAATCAGCGGCAATTTGTAGTGCTTCTTCAGAATTGTGGGTATAAATTCTTGAAGTAACGGAAATGTCTGAGTGTCCCATTAAGCGTCTTGCTATGTCAATAGGGACACCAGCACGTTGTAAATCAGTACAATATGTGTGCCTTAGATAGTATGATATTAAGTCAGGGGCAGGTACGCTTGTTTTTATTTAATTACGATATACTACCGCACCATGTTCTATGTCCATTGCTCGCAAGAAAGAAAGCCAAGCACCGCTAAAACTGTTCTCGGTATGTGGATTGTCTGTGGTTAATTGTGTAAATATCGTTTGTGTCGGGTTCCCCTTTTTTCTTAAATATTCACTAAACAGAACATTTGGAATAGGAACTTCCCGATTCCCGGCAAAAGTCTTTGGGGCTTTAACAATATTTGACCCACTCTCAATAGCTTTAGTTACCTTTATTACTTGTCGTTCAAAATCTATATCACCCCATTGTAATGCTCGAATTTCACCCGGTCTTAAACCGCAATATAACATTGTGAGAAACATAAGCCCCGCATAATGAGTTTCCGCTGTTTTTAGTATCATAGCCCGTTCACTATCTGTTATTGCTCTACGAGTTCCTTGTGTTGTTTTAGGCATAGATAATGCCTCTGCAGGATCGTAGGAGATTAACCGGCTAATTCTTGCTTGTTTAAACATTGCTTTTATTGTATTCATTAATTTTGTCACATTTGACAAACTATATCCTTGACGGGTTGATAAAATTTTTTGTAGGTGGGTATCTCTAACGTCTTTAAGTTTAGTGTTTCCAATCATTCGTTGGGGCTTGCGTTTTACGGTGCGGCAGCTATCGCTTATGATCGGGTGGGATTGGACGAACCATCCGAAGTGTACGATCAAATCGCCGCCAAGGAATGTGAGAAAATGGAAGCCGCTCTTCGTGCAGTAACGGTAAAAAACGAACTAAATCCAGCTAAGATTAGTTGGAATTGTTAGGAGTATCACAAATAGCGTTTAAAAAGCACCCTACGATAGGTTGCTGTGGGATTGACTGCAGCTTGTGTCCTAGATATTATACCGACGGCTCCTCACGCTGCCCAGGCTGCTA
>WRIP01000140.1 GCA_009782665.1 Oscillospiraceae bacterium | reverse complement strand
AGATATTCCGAGATTTATTGCATACAAATATGCGTCACTATCGGCAGTTGTGTTATCCAATGCCTGTGTTTGTATACACCATATTATATAGATAAATAGGGATAATTTCAATCACAAATTTGACGTAAACCGTCAAATCTCTCCGTTTTGCCTATCTTTTTTATCAATTTGTTGTTAAGAAAACCTGTTGCACATGTAACAGTTTCTATGTTATTGCCGACATTCCTTTCGAGTTCACAGGAATTCTGCCGAACATAAACATCCCGTCATAATGACGGGATGTTTACTATAAACTTAGGATAATAGTTATCTCTATAGCTTATTTGTCGTATCCGAACTCTTTGATGTATGCTTCCCACTGAGCGAGATAGTTCTCACGACAGACATCAAGACCTGCGGCTTCAACAGCTTTAAGGAAATCAGCAATTGCAGCTTCTACGTCAGGAACAAGACCGGCTTGAATCGGTGTGAGTTTTTCATACATAACGTTCATAACGGCGTTACGCTCGGCTGCATAATCATAATCTTCGGTATCATATTGTTCTTGGAATCCGGACTCAATATTAACACGCGGATACTTATTCTTTGCAGCAATAGGATCTAATCTGTCAAATACTGATTGAAGTATCGGACCACTTTCATCTTTCAGTTTGAAGTCGCCGTTACGGAGGTTCCAAGTATTGAATCCTTCATACTTAAACGGTGGTGGGCTCTCACTGGAAAGATTGTAATAGATACCATCTCTCAGCTCATAGTGAACACCTTCGATACCATAATGCATGAGGTTGTGCATCTCTTCATCAAGGAGGATATACTCAACGACCATGAGGGCTCTCTCAGGATTCTTACAGCTTGCAGCAATAGCGGTTGCATTCTGTCTTGCATGTGCCGGATATACAGCATCATAACCATTGACTTCGCCATATGCGAAATAGTCAAGAACCATGCTCGGATCTACTGTCTTAGCAAGTGTAACACCTTCGCAGTATTTATTGGGGTTCTGGCCGGACCAGTTGATAACGGTCAGTTTGTTCTCAACGGGTTTATCAAGAGCTTCTTCGTTGAGGGTACTTCTTGACCAGAATCCAAGGTCACACCATTTCTTCATTAACTTACAGTCATCAATGAAGTCTTGTGAATACCAATAATCAACAGCATCTTTCGGATCTGAATGATGGAACCATAATCCATAACCTAAGCTTATCCAGTCATACTTGATGTTGAATACGTCGAAGTAACCGATGTAGTTACCTACGGTGGTTCCAGGCTCAGCTGGTCTGTAACGGAGAAGATCCTGACCGGGGTCATTTTCTAGGATTCCTAACAGGTATTCTTCGATGTTCTCAAGTGAGTTCGGAAGCGGGAGGTCGAAGTCGTCACAATAGTCTTTACGATAGAGGACGCCTTTGCACTCATACTCAGGCCAAAGGTTGGGAACAGCATAGATGGTTCCATTGACTCTCATCATGTCGAGTTGTGGTAACACGGCATTGTAGAGGTCGGGAGCGGCTGACGGCAGTATGTCATCTAACTCAAGGAATGCTCCAGAGTTAGCATAGATAACATAGTTACCCCAGCTTGCTGTATAGGCTAAGTCGATGGTCTCAGCAGTGAGCTCATTCTGGAACTTAACCTGCCAGTCAGTCCAAGTTGGTTGATAGACATCGAGTGTGCAGTTGAATTTTTCCATCAATTTCTCATTAACTGCTTCGAGGACTACATCCTTATCTCCGGGATATTCACCCATCAGGAAGAATGTCAGCTCGCAATACTCTAAGTCACTTGAACTTGTTGTGTTTTCTGCAGGCTTATTATCTGTTGCGGGTTTATCGTTTGATACGGCTGGTGCATCTGTTTTACAACCTGCAAATAATGATAATACCGTTAGAAGTACTAACAACAGTGCTAACGTTTTTTTCATAAGTTCTCTCCTTCTAAAATATATTAAGTCGAACCAGTCAATACATTGGTTCGTCCTAAACCAATTAATGTTATCCCTTGACGGCTCCAATGGTGATACCGGATATGAAATACCGCTGAACAAAGGGATATACTAGCAGGACCGGACCTGTGGCTACAATTGCCATAGCCATTCTCAAGGTAACGGTAGGTAGATCTGACAATGAGATATTTGCACTCTGTGCCAGCATCAATGCGGCCTGTGTTGAGTTGATCATATTATATAGATAGAACTGTAACGACCAGGTTTCGTTACTTCTGCTAAACATGGAGGAACGATACCAGTCATTCCAATAACCGAGGGCTAAGAACAATCCGACTGTAGCCAGACCCGGACCAATAACCGGTAGTACAATTCTAGTAAAGATGGTCAGATGCCCCGCACCGTCGATCTTAGCTGATTCGGTAATAGCATCCGGTACCGACTCCTTTATGAATGTACGCATGATAATTATTAAAAACGGACTCATCAAAGCCGGGAACCAAATTGCAAAGGTCGAACCTTTCAGTCCCAGCACCGAGGTATACATGAGATACCAAGGGACCATACCGCCACCAAAGATGGTGGTAAAGTAGATGAGGAATGACACATTATTGCGATACTTAAACTCGGGTCGGGATAACACATATGATGTCAATGTAATCATCAATAGACCTAGGCTGGTTCCTACGAGTGTGTAGTATATGGTCATCTTATATGCTTGCAGAATATCTTTAGGGGTTCTGAACAACCTGTCATATGAGTCGGTATTGAACCCTTTTGGTAACAGTCCAAATCCTTCCTTCATTACGATTGAGTTGTTTGAGAATGAACCGGATAGAATTATTAAGAAAGGAAGCGTGCATAGCAATGCAACAATCGATAGCAAAAATATCTTTATGATATCGAAGGTTAACGTTGTAGCATCCTTTTTTATACGTGTACCCTTAGTCTTAGCCATTTATTGATTCACCTCATCCGCTAAAATAGTGTATATTCGCTGTTTCTGCGTTTAACAATTGCATTAGTAACCAATATTATTATGAAACCGAAGACAGATTGATATAGCCCGGCAGCTGCACCCCAACCCATACTGAGCGGTGTTGCGGTGGTAATTCGATAGACAAATGTATCGAGTATATCCGTTACATTGAACAACACCCCGTTACTGCCGACTAACTGATAGAACAGTTCGAACTGTCCTCTAAGAATTCCACCTACCGAGTAGAGGAACAGGATAATGAAGGTCGGTTTAAGTAGTGGTATGGTGATATACCGTATCTGTTGGAATACATTAGCACCGTCTACCCGGGCAGCTTCATAATACTCATCCGAAATACCCATTATGGAGGCGAGATACACCACCATACCATATCCAATATTCTTCCAGAGATAGAAGATGATAATGATGAACGGCCAGTATTTAGGATTGTTGTAGATATCTAACGGTGGCAGTCCGGAGGCAGCCAACATCGAGTTAATCAAACCTGTCTTATACTCGAACATATTGTAGGTTAAAACTCTGAGTATAACGAAGGATACGAAATACGGCATAAAGATCATGGTCTGGGAGACCTTCTTAAATGCCTTATTCAGTACCCTGCTGGTGAGTATAGCGAAAATTATCTGCATAACATTGCCGATAAGTATGAAAGCGATGTTGTAAAGCACGGTATTTCTGGTCAGTTTGAACAGTTCTGCCTTAACTAGATGCTCAAAGTTTTTCCATCCAACATAAGGGCTGGCAAACAGTCCGTCACGGAAGTTAAAGTTTGTAAATGCGAAGTAGATACCGACCATCGGGAGATAGTGGTTGATGAGGAAGTATACAAAACAGGGGATGAGAAAGAGGAATAATATCCAGTTACGTCTAAACTCTTCGAAAAACCCGTGTTCCTTATTGATTATCCGTTCACGTTTCTCGAGAACCGTTACAATAATGTTTCCAACTACCGAAATTAGCATTATCACATAGGGTACAATGGCTACCGCAAAGGTATTTGAGAGTTTCATACCATCGGTGAATGATAGAAACACAAACAACCCTGCAGTAGCAAGAAAACTCAAGAAGGTGGCTGCTTTAGTTAATGTATAGTAACCGAGTAACCCTTTAGCACCATATTTGTTAAAGATAACCCTGACCGAGGACAGAAGATGAAGCAGAGCTGCAGCGATTGCTACAAGCATGATAAGCATGGTCGGAAGCCCTAATATACCCTGTACCGTAATCCTTACATAGCTGAGGAAATTTAAGGTACTGTAGGAACTCTTTAATCCCTCTTTGGTTAGTTCTCCACCGACATAAATCCAGGGGAAAAACGGTAGAGTAAAGATTATTGACAGGAGGGAAATAACCGTTGACACAATCAATCCTTGCTTGCGACCCATCCGCTCCTTTTCCAAAATCTTAACATACGGGACTGTTTTGGTTTTCATAACCTGGTGCCTCCACTAACGGATTTTTCCGATATCGACTCGCTACCTTACTGTATATACATATATAGCTATATATCATTGAATTTTGGGTGGTGAACTAAAAACTGGT
>WRIP01000139.1 GCA_009782665.1 Oscillospiraceae bacterium | reverse complement strand
GTTGTTGTTGCTGTTGATGGTTCTGCCATCGTATCATCAATTAAGGAAGCTCAAGCAGCAGGTATTCCTATTGTTATGAATAACCGCCCGATGCAAGGTGATGAGGCGACTGCTGAATATGCTATCCTTTCTGATAATGAAATGATGACATACAATCAGGGCACATGGCTTGCTGAGCATGCCAGAGAGACCGGTCAACAATTCAATCTTTGCCTTATCGTAGGTAACCTTGCTGACGAAAACATTGTTCAACGCGCAAACGGAATGAGAAAAGCAGTTGAAGAGAATCCGGACGTCCTTTCAATAGTTGTTGAAGTACCGACCAAGACCAATGATGAGGTTCTTGCAGGTGTTCAGAATGCTATGCAGGCATATCCGGCAATCGATACAATTGTTATCCCAGCAGATGGTCAGATCCCGTCAGTCCAGAGTGCTCTTGAGCAGATCAATCGTTGGAAAAAAGTCGGCGATCCCGATCATATCACATTCCTGACATTTGACGGACACTGGTTCGCCATGCAGGGTATTGATACTGGATTTGTTGATTGTACCGCTATTCAGGACTGCTACGGTGCAGGATATAAGAGTGCCGAATGGGCCTTCAATCTCGCAACCGGAGTAAAACCCTCAAAATTAGTTGACCTTGATCCTGGTTATCTTGCATACACTGCTAACTTCGCAGAAGTTCGCGAATCCGTTTGGGGTTGGCCGCTGTATCTTAAGAACAAGGATGCCTAAGCATTGTAATTGAGAAGAGTTGACTCGATCTTGATTTTTGAAACTACTATTACATGAAAATGTAATCAATCTGAAAAAAAGAGGTTGATCTAAATGATTAAACGCGGTCTTAATATAATACTAAAGTTTTTTAAGGAATATCCAACACTTATTGGTTCGATTGCCCTTATGATTTACGGATTATTGTTTGTGCGTGGATTTTCTTCCAGTTATAATTTTAGAACTATTGCCGCGTCACTGGCGCCGCTTGCTGTGCTCTCTTGCGGCGTCACTCTTCCAGTTTTGAATGGAGGTACTGATTTTTCAGCAGCGTCAATGGTAACACTCGGTAGTGTTTTAAGTGCCTTTTTAGTCGTTAAGACACCACTGGGAGACACGGTCGGCGGAACATATTTAGCTATCTTCATCATCCTGATGTTGGGTTTATTTATCGGGATGTTTAACGGAATGGCAGTAATTGCACTTAAGATGCCGTCCTTTATAGCTACTATGGCCATGCAGATGATACTGCAAGGTTCTGCTGTACTTTTCGCATATACGCATTATGAAGCAAATTCTTTGAACGGACTTCCCAAAGCATTTTTGGCACTCGGAGGTAGTTCGGCATATAGTATCCTGACACCACTGATTATTATGCTCGCGATCATACTGTTTACCCAATGGTTACTGAGCAGAACAATATTCGGAAGACAGGTTTATGCGGTCGGAACAAATCAAAAAGCTTCATTTATTTCTGGAATCAAAATAAAGAGAATAATCTTCATCTTGTCTGCCATGAGCGGAATCTATGCGGCTATTTCTTCCATCCTTTATACAGCGAAGAATGAAGCCGGTATTCCATCGCTCGGTGACAGGCTTTTTATTGACGTTCAAGCTAGTATTGTCATCGGCGGTACCAGCGTAAACGGCGGTAATGGTGGAGTTCATAAGACACTGATAGGTGTCGTATTCATCGTTATGATGGATAATATGCTAAATCTGATGAACATACCCTGGTATGTCATTACACTGGTGAAGGGCCTTATAGTCTTAACGTTGGTTATGATCGGTTCATCTTCAATCAGGCTTCCCAAGCTGATTAAAAGACCACCGGTTGAAGAAACAGTAGCTTAACTATTACAGTTCAACACATTACGAAAGGAACTGTCGAAATATGAGTCAAAATGACACAATCCTCTCTCTCTCGGATATTAGAAAGAGTTTCTTTGGAGTAGAGGTTTTACACGGTATCTCCTTTAATGTTAAGCGTGGTGAGATACACGGACTTGTCGGTGAAAATGGTGCCGGAAAGTCGACATTAATGAACGTTTTAGGTGGGGTATTTCCAAGTGATGGCGGTATTATGGTAGTTGACGGGAACGAGTATGTCCCGAACTCTGCACTTGATGCCACCAATAACGGAATCGGATTTGTTCATCAGGAACTTAACCTTTTCGGTAACCTTACAGTTGCAGAAAATGTCTTTGTTCAGGATCTACCTTTAACGAAACTAAAAACTGTTGATGCAAAAACCATGATTCGGGTAACCGAGGAGTATATCGAGAAGTTCGAGGTTGATGTTAAAGCAACCGCAAGGGTTATGGATCTACTCGTTGGTATGCAGCAGATGGTAGAGATAGTTAAGGTACTGGCAAACAATGCCCGTATTGTTATCTTTGATGAACCTACCACGTCGTTGTCCCACAAAGAAAAAGAAAACCTCTTCCGTTTGATTAAACAAATTAATGATGATGGTGTTACCATAATATATATCTCACATATTCTCGAAGATGTTTTCAGATTATGCGATAGCATATCAGTTCTACGTGACGGAAATATGGTGGGAACGATAGAACGGGAAGAATTTGACCGTAACCGTGTTATACAAATGATGGTAGGTCGAGAACTTACAAACATCTATCCTTCACTCGATAAGGATATTGGTGAAGTCATATACCAGGCAAAAGGAATTACCAATCATCTGAATAAAGGTGTCTCATTTGAGATACACAAAGGTGAAATCGTTGGTATGTTCGGGCTTATGGGTGCAGGTAGAACCGAGTTAGTGCGTTCTCTGTTCGGCGTAGACAGTATGGATTCAGGTACCATTGATTTCAATGGTGAAGACTTTGGTAAACCAACACCTGACAAATGTGTGCAGGCGGGTATTGCCTTCATTACAGAAGATCGAAGGGGAGAGGGTCTGATGATGCCTCGACCGATTATCGAAAACCTGTGTGTGGTCAATCTGTATAAGATGACAAATAAACTTGGGATGATGGATACCAAAGCTGAGGATGAAGAGTCTGACAAAGCAATAGAGAATTTCAGAATCAGGTGTAACGATAAATTCCTACAATTTGCGCAGAGTCTGTCAGGCGGTAACCAACAAAAGGTGGTAATAGGGAAGTGGATGATGGGTAATCCGGAAATCCTCATACTCGATGAACCGACCAAAGGTGTTGATGTCGGTTCCAAATACGACATATATCTACTTATGCTTGAAATGGCGCGAGATGGTGCAGGTGTATTCATGATTTCATCGGAAATGGAAGAGCTAATGGGTGTCTGTGATCGAATACTCGTAATGAATAGTGGAACCATTACCGCTGAGTTTGTAAAAGGTGATTACAATCCTGAAACAATAATCAGCTATGCTGTCCAGGAGGTTGTATCATGACCCAAGAAAACGTCAAGAAAACAACAAAGATAGATTTTACAGGTATACTTAACTACGCAATCTACATTATACTGCTGGCTTTCATAGTGTTTGTTGCCTTCTATAATGAGAACTTCATGACCATCAGCAATTGGCTGACCATCCTACAGCAATGTTCACCATACTTTATCGCTTCTACCGGTATGGCATTGGTGTTGACCTCCGGAAGTATAGACATATCTGTTGGACAGAACATACTGCTATCATCGGCTTGTGGTGTCATGCTTTCTCTTTATCTCATTAAGAACGGCATAATGCAGCCAGATACCCTGTCACTATTCTTGGTGTGTACCGCAGTTTCACTGGTTACGGGTGCTATAGTAGGGTTTATCAATGGCGTATGTATTGCTAAGTTCGAGATTATTCCTTTCATTGCTACTTTGGCTATGACTAACATTGCAAGGGGTGTTTCACTTTGTATCACCGGTGGTGAGAGTAAACCGATGGAAGGTTTGACACGTACCGTCAATACTCGTATAGGACCGTATTTCCCTGCAGTCTTAATTCCTGCAATCATCGTACTAGTGGTGTTCGACTTTGTAGCACGTCAGCTTCCTTTCGGAAGAAAGATGAGAGCGATCGGTTGGAGTGCCGGCAATGCCCAAAAGGTTGGTATTAACGTAGTCCGAAGCAAAATAATCGTTCATACCATATGCGGAGCTATGGTCGGTGTTTGCGGCATTATCCTCGCCTCACAGACCGCTTATCATTCCATGTCGCTAGGTACCGGAAGTGAGTTTATCATCATCTCAGGATGTACGCTAGGCGGTGTCAGTCTGTTTGGTGGTAAAGGTTCAATTATACCGGGAGCAGTTATCGGTGTTTTAATGGTCCAGCTAATATTTAACGGTTTGACAATGGTTAATGCCAGTCCTCACATCTATTCAATTGCGCGAGGTGTTATCATATTCCTAGCCGTTATGATTGAGAGTATTAGATCTACTAGAGATCTCAAATAGCAGTCGTCATACAGAAACAGAAGACCAAAAGAGTCTGCTTACCACACCTTATTACTTGAGTATAAAGGAGTCTATTGAGTTGTATGAATAACAGAGTAACGAG
>WRIP01000138.1 GCA_009782665.1 Oscillospiraceae bacterium | reverse complement strand
ATACAATTGGACGGAACCTCGAAAGATTACCCCATAAAGACCACCGCGGAATACTTAGCTGACGCGCTCATCGAAAATAACTTGATATCCGGCACAAACTCCGAGTTCGGTTTGATGGTCACCGCAGTCGCGGGAATTCAGGCGGACGATTCGCTTGAACAATGGTGGATGCTGACCGTAGACGGAGAGTTCTCGGAATACGGCGTCAGCGACCTTCCGGTCATCGACGGCGGTCACTATGAGTGGACGCTTACGGAAGGCTGGGACTGGTAGGGTGAACGCCAAGACAACCGTGCGGGATATTACCATCCCCGCCATCGCCGCCGCGCTTTTAGTCGGCGTGCAGGTCGGGTTGAGTATGCTGCCGAATATCGAATTGGTATCCCTGCTTGTCATTCTCTATACCCTGCACCTGCGAAAAAAAACATTGTATATAATATACATCTTCGCGGTCGTTGAAGGGATTATTTTCGGGTTTCATATCTGGTGGTTCGTCTATCTCTATATCTGGACGCTGCTGTTTATTATCGCGTATATATTCAGGACTTCCCGCTCTCCATTTTTCTGGGCGATAATCGGAGGGATATTCGGTCTGCTGTTCGGCGCCCTGTCCTCCATCCCGTACTTTTTCATCAGCGGCATCGGCGGGGGCATAACCTACATCATCGCCGGCATCAAATTTGATCTCCTTCACTGCGCCGGAAACTTCGCGCTTATACTCACCCTGTTCAAATCGCTGGATAAGGCGCTCACGAGAATACTTCCTCGGCGCGAAACCTCAGACTGAATACTTGATGAACTGCGGTCTATGGAAGAATGAAAATTAACTTTACGGAAACAGGATGGCGCGATTATATTTACTGGGAAAGTCAAGATAAAAAAACTTTAAGACGAATAAATAATTTAATAGAGGACATTGAACGCAACGGACATGATGGTATCGGAAAGCTAACCTGGAAAATGGAATACACAAAGACAAGATAAGAGCCGCCAACAACAAGAGCGTCACACCGGATAAAAACGGGGGGGGGGTACGCTCTTTTCTCTTTCTGCGCGGGTCACGTTCAATACTTGTCCAAAAATACGGCGGGCGTAATAATTTCCGGCTTTTCAACGTCTATATCGCGTATCTCAAAAAGATCCGATTTCAATTGCTTTGGCGTGTATACAAGCTCATATGGAAGCTGGCTGAGTAAGGTGTCAACCGTTTCCACCTTGTCTGGGAACTTACGTTACATCAAATAGTTCATCCATTATATATGACGAGAGGACCAGTTGATGATCGGTCGCAACTTTTTCCATAAGCGCGTTCATTTTTTGCCTTGGAAACAATAAAGCCGACACGAGAACATTCGTATCAAGCATTATCCGCATGGCGTTCCTCCCACACCTCACGACGGACTTCCTTAACCAGGTCAACAACGTCCTGTTCTGTCTTGATGTCTAGCCGTTCTGCTTCGCCTGTAAAAGCATCCTGTGCGGTTTTAAGCGCAATCATAGCGGCGTTTTCAATAACCACTCGCCCATTTTCCTCGATGAAAACAACCTTATCGCCATCCTTTACACCAAGCCTTCTGCGGATTCCAATAGGTATTGTTATTTGCCCACGCATCGTGATTTTCGCAAGCTCCATCAATGTCACCCCCTTTCAGTATTGCATTGAATTCAATGCAATACTGATTATACAACAAATGCTCAAGGAACTCAAGCGTTTTATCAACGAGTCATGTTCTCCGTCCTGCTCCCTCTGTTCCCTTTGCCCTGATGCCTCGTTCAGCGGTAGGGTAGACGGTAAGCCTAAGCGGAAACGGAGCGTAGGAACGATCCGTTTTCCACAAGGCGTAGCCATGTGTCCGGGATTTCCAAAGTGGGTCGAAACCACATTTGGTACACACTTTGCCGGAGGCAAAGTATAGTGTGTTATGCCTGCCATCCGACTGACGGGTAAAACCGCGACGCTGCCTTTATGGGCGACGCGGTTTTGAGCGGCAGGAAAACGAGGTGGGATTTCGAGCGGGAGAGAGAAAAGCGCGGCTCATATTCATAAGGAGGGTTGGCATATCGCGTCCCCGTTTCCATTGTGACCATGTTTGTGTCGAAAAATATGGTTTACGCCATTCCAGACTTGTCCGGTATCCGTCATTTAAATGGTAAAAAAGTGGAGTGAAACGACAACTGCGCAAGGCGCAGTACATTGACCGATAAGCTACGAAGCGGCAGACATGGAAACGCCAACCGTACCATGAATTCCTAAATATCGAGAAAAGTAGTATAAAAAATATTTAGTAACCTCTGATATATAAAGGTTTATATTACATCTAGGTGATTTATATCCAAATTTGTTCAAATCACCTTAATATAACAACAATAGGTTGGTTTTAGCCTATATATTCCTTATATTATGTATCCCTTTTCTTCAATAGGGTATAGCTATCCCGTAATAGGTATTGGCTCGAATACCCTCTCTGCTTTTGCAACCATGTATATGTTGGTTAAGGCATACATTATTGAGTTCTTGTTGTCGTTCTTTGCTAATCCTCTATATCGATTAATACTGTATCCGAAGATATTCTTCATGACATGAAATGGATATTCTACTTTTTGCCTTCTAGAAATAATAGATTTCTCTAGTTGTTTTTACCATTGTACTTCTCCATCAGGTCCTTTGTATTTCTTTAAGCGAGATGGTCTTGCTACTATCTCATACTTCTTGTCTTTAAGTACAGGATTACTTGTAATCTCTTCTCTTTCTTCGATTCCTAAATATCCACTATCACCACTGACTACTTCATCATCCTCCCGGATTAGGTTATGTGTTTCAGTAATATCGTGTGCATTTGCTGCGGTTGTTGTATATGAATGTATGTATCCTGTTCCTGAATCTACTCCTATATGTAATTTAGAGCCAAAGTGATAATTAGCTCCCTTCTTTGTGGCTGCCATCTCAGGATCTCCGTACGTACGTATTGACAACACCTATAAAAACTGATACTCTTTCCCCTATACAATAAAACAAACACGATGAATGGGAGTAATAGTAGTCATTATTGGTTATAGAGAGCCATTGTAAGCTGGAAAATGGTATCAATATGAGTATGAACTCGCCCAGGAGTGGTCTGCCGAACGTAAGTGATTACCTGTAGATGTGAACGGAGTTATCAGACGTTATACTGATAGGCTGTTGTTAGACAGTATGAGCGGGTGCTAAGGCACCAACTGAAGTGGTACCGCGGGTATAGTCTCGTCTTCATAGTATGAAGATTGAGGCTTTTTATATATTTACATATTTTCCAATTAGAGGGCAATAATTATGATAGAAAGAAAAATGATTGAAACTAAATCTCAAAAGGAGATGACTCTTTGGGATATCACACTCGGAGAGATGATGAAGGAATCTGCTGCTACTGTTGGTGATCATGAGATGATTAAATATACAGATCGTGATTACACTAGAAGCTACAGGCAGTTTGATGAAGAAACAGACCTTATTGCAAGAGCCTTCATAGCGCTTGGTGTACAAAAGGGTGATAACATAGCTATGTGGGCAGGAAACACCCCAGAATGGATAGTTTCTCTTTATGCTGCAGCAAAGGTTGGAGCGGTATTAGTCACCGTTAATACCAGCTACAAGGTGTTTGAGGTTGAGTATCTCTTAAGACAGTCGGATACTAAGATACTCATTATGAGTAACAGTTTTAAGGATACCGATTACTCTGACATCATCAATAAACTATGTCCTGCACTCAAGAGCTCTCATATTGGGGAGTTCGTTGACCCAATGCTCCCAAGATTGGAACTGGTGATTAATACATCCGAAATTGATTACCCTGGGATGCTTAACTTTAAACGCCTTTATGACATAGGACTTAGTGTATCAGCTCAAGAACTCGAAGAGAGAGCCGCTATGGTTAATTCGGATGATATAGTAAATATGCAGTATACCTCCGGGACAACAGGATTCCCCAAAGGGGTAATGTTGACACACAAGAATATAATCAACAATGGACGGTTTATAGGGGATGCAATGAAGTTTACCATGGACGACAGGCTATGTATCCACGTACCCTTTTTCCATTGCTTTGGTTTAGTACTCGGAATGATGGCAGCTTTTACCCATAATACTACAGTAATCCCAATAGAAGCTTTCAGTCCTAGTAGATCACTTAAGGTACTATCTGACGAAAAATGTACCGCAGTTCATGGAGTTCCTACAATGTTCATAGCGATGATGGAGCATGAAGATTTTAAAAATTACAAATTTACCAACCTAAGAACTGGGATTATGGCAGGATCGCCTTGTCCTGTTAAGGTAATGCAACAGGTTGTTGATGAGATGGGTATGAGTCAGATAACAATAGTTTTTGGACAGACAGAATCATCTCCAGGATGTACACAGACCACCACCGATGATTCTATTGACATTCGTGTCTCAACGGTCGGCAGAGCTCTTCCGTTTACCGAGTGTAAGATAGTAGATCCTGAAACTAATGAACAGCTACCCGACGGCATCTCGGG
>WRIP01000137.1 GCA_009782665.1 Oscillospiraceae bacterium | reverse complement strand
GTACCAACCTATATCCCTTTAATATCCCCCAGATACCCGAGATACTGTACTCACCTGACTTCAACATCGGCAAGACCTGTGATTTAAAGAGACTGTCTTTCTTAGCATCGGGAGAATACCCACCGTACTTCATCATGACCTTTCGCTGTTTCATCAATCCACTTAACCCACCAACATATACTCCTTTGACCGGAGGTCCTACCGATTTGAGTATCTCAACTGATTCGGTATCATTCGCTTCGGTTGCAGCTGCTAAAGCAAAGTCATAGCTCAGCTCTTCGTTTTTAGTTCCGTCTACCACCTGACCGAATCCGACATATGCAGCTACCTGCTCGGGATAGCGATATACCAAGAATGTTCCGAGCACACTGCCCCAGCTTCCACCCAGTATGAATATCTTATCTTTCTTAAAGTAATCACAAAGCCAGCTGGTTAGTTCAGCTGCATCGTCGGTCATACGTTTAAGGGTGAGTGTCTCAGGGTTAATCCCTTTGTAAGAACCTCCGCTTCCGCGTTGATCCCAGGCTACTAGTGTGAAGGTATCCAGTAGGTCGATGTGATCTTTGACCACACTGTGTCGATTGACCACACCCGGTCCTCCGTGCAGAAACAACAGTACAGGTTTAGTATCATCATTTGACAGGATGTGGATCTTCTGAGGAAACCCTCCAAGTTCAACTTTAAGCTTTTTATCTATGGCATTCATATCAATCGTTACCTCAAACAAAAATATATAAGGAATTATTCAAATTATATATAAAAGGGCAGGTAATGGCAATTGAATAATCGCATCTAGTAGCACGGCTCTAGACAAAAAAAGACCTGTTGCAACTGCCATTGCAACAGGCTTTTTTGAAAAGGAGGAAAAAAATGAAAAAACAAAAGCAACACTCAAATTGTAACTGTTTTGCATTTAATTTGTAATCATATTGTAACTAATTGATTCAGATATGTAAATAGCTTTTTGTTGCTTTTTTGAAAAGTTTACAAAACGTTTACAAAAATCCGAAATTTCTCATCGAAATCTCAGATATTTCACTTACATGCTTTAATAATCTCATTCTATCCTCTATAATATAACAGGTTTTCTTTTCATCAATGCTTAAAAAAACCATATATGAAGAATTCCGAGATATCCTTCTCGGTGAACTGATACATTAATGATATTTGTGAGGACAGCGATGGAGACGGTAAAGATAGCAATAATGGGTTTCGGAACCATAGGTTCTGGCATAGCTGAGGTACTGGAAAAACAAAGAAACGTAATTATCTCGCGAACCGGAAGGGTATATGAGGTTACGAAGATACTCGATATACGGGATTTCAGCCTACACCCGATGAAAGACAGGTTTACGAAAAATATTGAGGATATTCTTAACGATGACTCAATATCGGTAGTAGCCGAGTCAATCGGTGGTACTAAACCCGCATTTGAGTTTGTCATGAGCTGTATAAAAGCCGGCAAACATGTCGTCAGTTCTAACAAGGAGTTGGTGGCAACAAAAGGTGTAGAGATACTAAAAGCAGCGCAAGAAGCAGGTGTCGGGTTTCTATTTGAAGCTTCGGTGGGAGGAACGTTACCGCTCATCTCTTCAATAACTGGAATTCTACAAGCTAACAGCATCTCGAAAATAGACGGAATTCTCAACGGAACCACAAACTATATCCTGACCAACATAGAAAAGAAAAAAATCTCCTTCGAACACGCGCTCGAACGAGCTCAGGATCTCGGATATGCCGAGACACCCGATCCGTCTGCCGATATCGACGGACACGATGCGGCTCGTAAGATAGCAATACTAGCGTCATTGCTATATGGGTATCACATGCCCGTATCAAGAGTGGCTACCGAAGGAATTCGAGGGGTTTCATCCTTCGATCTGGAGTTGGCACAAAACCTGAATGGGACCATTAAACTCATTGCCTCCTGCTATGGAGATAACTATGGCCAGGCAAGGGTATCAGTGCGCCCTGCATATATTTTCAAAACACACCGACTTGCGTCGGTTGATGATGTAAATAACATGGTTTTACTAGACTGCAATATGTCGGGCATAGTCTCGGTTTATGGCAGGGGAGCCGGAAAGCTGCCGACCGCTGCGGTAATGGTCGGTGATATCATCGAACTGACCCAAAGAAGCGATTTCAGTCAACTGCTCTGGGACAGTGAATTAGTGCTAGATGCTGACCGTCAGGAGCAGCCGCTAAGATACTTTGTTACGGTCTACTCTGACAACAAAAAGCTCATCACTAAGCTGGTGGAACAGGTGGATGCGGGCAGCATCACCGATAACTCTGCTGCTTTCTTCACCTCTCGAATCATGCGATCGGAAGCAGAAAAACTTAAGAAGAAACTTGAGACATATAATGTGACAGTTAAGCTATATGAAGTGGTGGAAGAATAATCGCTCTGGAATAAAGGGAAGTAAGGATGTATAAGATTACGGTACCGGCTACATCGGCGAATATCGGTTCAGGATTTGACAGTTCCGGAATTGCCTTAAGACTATATAATACGGTATATTTTGAAGAGAGTGATAGCATCGATATTTTGTCACTCGACGATATCAAAATACCTACCGACTCTTTTAATTTGGTATTCTATGCTGCCAAGAAGCTGTTTGAAATTGAAGGTAGGCAACTCAACGGTTTAATGTTACGACAGCGAAACAATATTCCGATGACCAGAGGGTTAGGAAGCAGCAGCGCATGTATTGTTGCCGGGCTGCTGGGTGCCAATGCGTTGCTTAATAACCGATTTACCCGCAATGAACTGATGAACATTGCAGCGTCCATTGAAGGACATCCTGATAATGTCATCCCGGCTTTTTCGGGTGGGTTCTCCACTTCGGTTATCAGTCATGAAGGCAATGTCGAGACCGCACGCTTCGATATTGAGCAGACTCTCTGCTTTATCGCCTTGATACCTCCATTTGAACTACCCACTACGGTTGCGCGCAGTGTCATACCTACAACGGTACTGCATTCAGATGCAGTATTCAATCTGTCGAGAAGTGGTCTTCTGACCGCGGCATTTGCATCTAAAGACTATCGTTTATTAAAGGAAGCGTCGAAAGATAGACTGCATCAACCCTATCGCCTTGAACTAATCGAAGGATCAAAAGAGACACTCGAAATCTGTGAAGCTGCCGGTGCGCTTGCTACATATATCAGCGGAGCCGGTTCTTCAATAATGACTATTGTCGCTTCAAATCCGACGAAGTTTAAGCAGGAGATAGAACAAAAAATATCAGAGAATCCTAATACTCAAAATTACCGTAGTCTACTGCTTACTGCAGATAACACCGGAGCGGTCATCGAGTCGGTCGATGAGACTATCGAGGATCTACGATTCATCGTGAACCATCGCTAGTTTACTTGTGATAACAAAAAAAGATTAGTGGAACACATATATATAACGAACCAGGAGGGACATACTATCAGATGGCACTGATTGTCATGAAGTTCGGCGGGAGTTCAGTTGCAAATACAGAAAGAATAGCAAATGCGACCCGCATTATTACAGACAGTTATAAGAGTGGTAATGAAGTGGTGGTTATTGTCTCGGCACAGGGAGA
Source organism: Oscillospiraceae bacterium (assembly GCA_009782665.1). Taxonomy (GTDB): domain Bacteria; phylum Bacillota; class Clostridia; order Oscillospirales; family Ruminococcaceae; genus WRIP01. Next base: position 943 of record WRIP01000137.1, on the reverse strand, counting down.
CACAACCGATGAACTCATAGAAAAAGCACATGGGATCGGAACCAGACCTTCAAAACGAGAGATGGATATGCTATTATCCTCGGGAGAACAAATAAGCTCTGCACTGTTGGCTATTGCTATAGAACAGGCTGGATTCAAGGTGGTATCGTTGACTGGTTGGCAGGCAGGTATCAGAACCTCCTCGGCATATTCACAGGCTCGGGTGAGAAAGATAGATACCATCAGGATTCGTAAAGAACTCGACAGCAACAGCATTGTGGTGGTTGCCGGATTTCAGGGAGTCAACGATGAAGGAGATATCACCACGTTAGGACGTGGCGGATCTGATACTAGTGCGGTAGCGGTTGCTGCAGCTTTGAGAGCCGACCGGTGCATCATATATACCGATGTAGACGGTGTGTATACAGCAGATCCCAGAAAGATAAAGACGGCACAAAAACTGAGTGAGATAAGCTTTGACGAGATGCTGGAACTGGCATCACTCGGCGCTCAGGTACTTCAGAACCGATCGGTCGAGTTAGCTAAGAAATACAATGTAAATCTGGAGGTAAAATCCAGCATAACAGATGTCGAAGGGACATTGGTTAAGGAGGTAATAGATGTGGAAGGAATGCTAATCAGAGGTATTACCAAGGATGAAAACATCGTAGCGGTATCGGTACTTGAGGTACCGGATATACCTGGTGTAGCCTTTAAGATATTCTCGCTAGTTGGGCAAAGAAACATCAATGTTGATATAATCTTACAGTCGGAGGGACGAGACGGACTTCAGGATATTACTTTTACAGTTTCCAAGTTAGACAGCGAGATGACTAGAGCGATTCTCGAAGAGAATCTTTCCACCATAGGAGGTAGAAGTATAAAGATAGATAATTCAGTCGCCAAGGTATCGATAGTAGGCTCGGGTATGCAGAGCAACTCTGGTGTAGCATCACGCATGTTC
>WRIP01000136.1 GCA_009782665.1 Oscillospiraceae bacterium | reverse complement strand
AAACTATATCCTTTAACTGCATTCTTTACCGAATCAATATCATTACAGTCACCTATGAGCTGCTTTACACCACCAGGTAGCTCTCGGGTTCCTCTGTTGAGTACATACACCTCTTGGCCCATTACCGTAAGTAATTCGGAAATAGATTGGCTTATGACGCCGGTCCCGCCGATTAATAAGACTTTCATATATTTATATACCTCACTGTCTTGTAGAATTGTTGTCGCTTCTCCTGTTTCTAATGGAGTTACGTGTATTCTTTATGTCGGTATGTGCAGCTACCAGTGCGTCTTCCGCTCTTTTTAAGGTAGCTTCCGAGAACTCAACCACCGCACGTTCGGTTGCTCGCACCTTACTGTGGGCATCGGTAACAATCTCATTTGCGCGTTCACGTGCGGAAATGACGATTTGTTGCTCAGAGATCATCTTGCGTGCACGATCTTCCGCGGCTTTTATGAGATTTTCGGCTTCGATATTCGCATCCTTCAGGATTTCTTCCCTGTCCGCTACAATATTCTTCGCATCCTTTATCTCCTGCGGTAGATTTAATCTGACCTCATCCAAGAGATTCCTAATCTTCTCGACATCGATCATCCTTTTCCCCCCGGTAAAGGGTAGGTTCCATGCCTCTTCCAGCAGGTCATCAATCCTATCAAGAAACTTATCCACTGCCATAGTAATACTTCTCCTTTATCTTTGTGTTCGTTATATTTATGTTGCTTTTGCCAGTCTAGTTGCGACATCTTCTGCTATCTCTTCCGGGATGAAGGGAGATATATCCCCTCCGAATGAGGCCAGTTGACGTACCATACTGGAACTTAAAAACATATATTCACTGCTGGTATTGAGAAACAACGTCTCCATGTCGGGATACAGGTGCTTATTGGTCAGTGCCATCTGGAATTCGTTCTCGAAATCCGACATTGCACGAAGACCCTTTACTACGGCTGAGGCCCCTTTCGACTTAACATAATCTACCAGCAATCCATCGTAACAATCCACCGATACATTGACAAAATCCCCAGTTATTCGTCTGATATATTCCACCCTTTCTTCTACCGAGAAGATGGCTTTCTTTGCTGGATTAATCAGCACCACTACAATCAGCTTATCAAACAGCTGAGCCGTTCTCTCAATGATATCTAGGTGTCCTTTAGTCACGGGGTCAAAGCTACCAGGATATACTACAGTTTTCATTCCATATCCTCACTCAGTTTTTTTCGATACATCCATATCATGGTTTTACCGTACCTGTAGGTCTTATTCAGGCTCAGTTCATCGACCATTTCCGGTAACGTCACGCTGAGCTCAGTCTCAAATAGGACGAATCCGCTTTCCGAAATGTGTTCCGAGATAACCGAGAGTATTCTTGCTGGTATACCGAGTCTATAAGGAGCATCACAGAAGACAATATCAAACTCTCTGCGGAGCGAAGCTAGATACCTAAACGCATCATTCTTGACGACCCTGGCTTTATCTTGAAGTTTCGTCTTGGTTAGATTCCTCCGAATCAGCTTAATCGCCTCATCATCATTATCAACAAAAACCGCTTCCGAGGCACCTCGGCTCAGTGCCTCTATCCCCATCTGTCCGGTTCCGGCAAATATATCGAGTACCTTTGCACCCTGAACATAAAACTGAATAGCAGAGAACTCAGCTTCCTTGATTCGTTCTATGGTAGGACGTATGTGTTCATTATCCAGTGTGTAGAGTTTGGCACCTCTTGCGGTACCGGTTATTACACGCATATATATGTTTTTTCCCTTCTTAATATTACATTATCGGCAACTGATGTCAATAGTCACATTGCGGCATTTATTTAGCATTATCCGGGGGTAACTGAAAGCTTATTATCTTTACTCGCTCTTGAAAAAACATGAAGGATGACAAAGCAACAGATAAAGAGTATGAACACCATCACAAACGGCAGCCTTGTATCGATATCAGATAGCATTCCTCCGAGATAACCGAACGGAATCGACAGTACCAGCATCATTACATGCATTACCGAGTTAGCCACCGTTCGTTCTTGGTTGACAATTGTATTTGTAGTGAGTGTATCGATACGGGGGGTGGTAATGGCAGTACCGAATGCATCGCAGACAGCAGTAATTATGAGTAGGAGATAGTTACCGGTGGGAGGTGATATAAGCAACAATGTAGTCGCTGTTATGTGAAACGCAACACCTAACGCTATCGGCCATCTTTTAGTAATTTTTGATAGAAACGGTGTTATTCCAAGCAATACAACCAGCATAATGACAGCAGATAATGTTTGGTAGAGTGCCATAGTATCTGCTGAAAACCCTAATCTCTCGGTGATTAGTACTGCGAGATAGGTATTCTTCATCATCAACTGGATAAAGTTAATCGCTCGTAGGAGTATCGCTATCACTAGCAGCTTATCTGATGTGATTCGCCTTAAGATGGATAGATAGTCTTTGAGTACAACTGATAAGCTGGTACCTTTCATCTGCTGCTTCTTAATCTTTCCCGTCTCTGTCTCGGTAACCATAACATGTCGTACAAAAAACTGTGTGGACATCAAGACTGCAGTAGCTACTAATATGATACGCATCGCTACAACAATTTCATATTTGCGTATGAGAAACCCACCGAGTGGTGCAAAAAAACCTGCCGAGATGGTGGAGACTTGCATCAAATTAAAGAAGTGAATTCGGTCGGATGGTTTACTGTCTTCTATCATTAGACACTGAGTACTATTCATGGTGACGTATCCGAATGAGTTAAATAGTGTTCCGATGATGAAGTAGTTGATATTGGTAGCAAACGACCAGATAATGAGAGGTGCGGTCCAACCTATAAGACCGAAGTAAAGGGTAGCATTCTTTCTACCAAACCTATCGGTGAGATAGGGGCTGCAGCAAGCTACTATCATGTTAGCTGCAAGACCCATTGAGGTCACCAACCCGATTTGATTCTTGGTCATCCCCTGAGACAGCATAAACAGCGAAAGATATATGAGATAGATATTGCGTGGGACAGTGAATAACGGTTCAACTACAACACAGGCAAATGCGTTACCCTTTAAGCTTTTTAGTGGTTCAATCAGAGGTTTCAGAGTGTTTTTCATTCGGTGCTTTCTCCCCTCGATTTGAAGTTTCCTTCTGGTGGTTATCGTGAAAATATGAATAGATATTGTTTGCGGTGCGACTGTCGATACTGTCGGCCTGCTTCAACTCTTCTAGAGTTGCCTTCTTGATATTCTCTATCGATTTAAACTGCTTTAGTAGCTGTTTGGCTCGTGTTTCCCCGACCCCTTCGATATCAAGCAATGAACTGCGAAGTATCTTTTTAGTATGTCTTGAACGTTGGTAATCTACCGTGTATTTATGGGTTTCATCCTGAATTTTCGTCACCAAACTGAAGGCGTTTTTTCTTGCTGACAGACTGACTTCACCTTCCGGTCCCACTATATCTTTGGTATGATGTCGTGAGTCCTTGACCATCCCAAAGACAGGGACATCGACAAAGGAACTATTATCCAGTATTTCGGTTACCGCAGAAAGGTGTCCTCTCCCACCGTCGATGAGTATGAGATCTGGTTTTATTGAGTAGGCTTTACTCTGCTCATTATATCGCATAATCCGTCGGGATAAAACTTCTCGCATCGATGCATAGTCATCGACACCCTCAACCGACTTGATTATGAAGCGCTTAAACTCATACTTTCTGGCTTGGCCCTTTATGAATACGCTCATACCTCCAACTGCATCCTCACCGTAGTTGGATATATCATACGCTTCGATTCTTTCCGGTATACCGTCAAGACCCAGAATATTTGCCAGCTCAGCTAATGCAGCCTCATCCTTGTTGCTTCGCTTAGATACTTGATTGAGTGCTTCAACAGCGTTAGAGTATGCCATATTAATTAGCTGTCGTTTTTCTCCACGTACCGGCACCGATACGGTGACCTTATGCCCCTTTATTTCGCTAAGCATTCTCATGAGTGATTCGGCAGACTCTATGGCAGCATCGATAAAGATTTCTTTGGGGATTTCCTGCTTGAGGATATAGTAGTGGGTTATGAATTCTTCCCTAAGCTCATCAATATCGCTCCGATTATAGTATATCTGTTGTTGTTTATCACTGAGTACCCCACCACGGTATGCCAGCACCACGACCGATGTATTATTGTTATCACAGGCAAACGCAAATACATCGCTATCGGCATAGGAATTATCCTTTATGACCTTCTGTCGGTCCTCTATCTGTTGAATTGTGTGTATTCTATCGCGTATTCTAGCCGCTTTTTCAAACTCAAGATTCTCGCTAGCTGCGTACATGTCTTCCTTTAAGGAATGAAGTATCTCTTTGGTCCCTTTAGTCAGTAGCTGTACTGCACCTTCAACTGCTTCCATATACTCTGCGTGAGATATGTTCCCGGTACAGAGCCCCATACATCGTCCAATGTGATGATTTAGGCATGGTCTATTTCTCCCGAACTCTTTAGGAAAGCTCTTAGTACAGATGGGAAGCTTGAAGGCCGTTGTTGCGGTATCTACCATCTGACGGGCT
>WRIP01000135.1 GCA_009782665.1 Oscillospiraceae bacterium | reverse complement strand
CTACCTTTATTATACTCTAAGACCATGAAATCGGTCTATCGTTCAGATACTAAAACGTGATCTTTTCTGTCATAGATCTGTATTACTCATGTCTGTGTTTCGAGAAGCTTTTGAGTTCATTTCCTGCTGGTAGTTACTGACAACATTGGCAGTTCAGAGCTTTTATCAATAAGTTGACAAGTACCAAAAATGTCGTTTGATTACTCAAACGACATCTACCGGAAGTATCACCACTGTCTATTTATACTTGCGTTTTCTGGCAGCTTCGGATTTCTTTTTACGCTTAACCGAAGGTTTTTCGTAAGCTTCTCTTTTTCTTACTTCAGCTAAAACTCCTGCACGTGCACATTGTCTTTTGAAACGACGAAGTGCGCTGTCAAGTGTTTCATTGTCTTTAAGTCTTACTTCTGACATTAGTTCTTTATCACCTCTTTTGCTCATGGCCAGGATTTTGTATTGCAAGATAAATTATATCTAAGACTTTGATAAAGTCAATATATCTATCGCGGTGTTATACAATCGCTGCTCAATTATCTCCTGAGGTGATTGTGTACTGCTTCTAAATGGATTCTACATCAATACCCTCGGTTGAGGTAGTACAAAACTCATCCGATAGGTGAGCATACGTTTCCTATCCCTTCGTACTTTACAGCCGTTTTTCAACATCTTGTTTAGTATAGAGCTACTCCCTATAGCTATGGTATATATAGCGAAGAGGGAGCTGATATTACCTATGACTATGTAAAATATGAACATTCGCTATTAGGATAACTCTGCATCAAACCACAATGTTTAATATCTTTCCGGGTAGGTAGATTTGTTTCTTTATCTCTTTATCCCCGATATCAGCAATAACCGGTGAGATCGCAAGAGCTAACTCTAATGCTTGCTCACTCGTAGTATCATCATAGACGGTAATGGTACCGCGTAAGCGACCATTCACCTGAACCCCTATCTCCTGTGAATTGAGTTTACACTTAGTTTCATCATATATGGGCCACTCGGCAAACGCAATATATCCCTCAAACCTAAGCATCTCCCAGAGTTCCTCGGCGAGATGAGGAGCAAACACAGAGAGTAACCTCACGAATATCGACATTTCACCTTTGGTTAGGGTCTTTCTGTCATATATAACATTCAACAGAGTCATCAACGCAGCAATAGCAGTATTGAACTTCATCTGCTCGATATCTTCCGACACCTTCTTGATGGTACGATGAAACTGTACTTCCATCTCTTCGGACACTTCTTCATAAATCGTAACCATGGTTATCATCTTATAGGTCCGATCCAAAAAACGTTTACATCCTTTGATACTCTTATTTGACCAGGTTGCGGTTTTTTCGAAATCTCCAATGAACATCTCATACATCCGCATTGTATCTGCACCGTACTGTGCAACAACCTTATCCGGATTTACCACATTTCCTCGAGATTTACTCATCTTTTGACCATCTTCTCCGAGTATCATCCCATGGCTGGTTCGTTTCAGATAGGGTTCTTTTTCGTACACTACCCCGATATCATACAAAAACTTATGCCAGAACCGAGAGTAGAGCAAATGCAGTGTGGTATGCTCCATACCTCCGTTATACCAGTCAACCGGCATAAACCGTTGAAGTGCTTCTTTTGAAGCAATTTCATTCGGGTTGTGGGGATCGGTGTATCTGAGATAGTACCATGAGGAACCTGCCCATTGAGGCATAGTATCGGTTTCTCGTTTTGCCTCCCTGCCACAGACAGGGCATGTGGTATTTACCCAGTCGCTCAACCGTGCCAATGGTGACTCACCGTCACTTCCTGGTTGGAAATCTGATACTTCCGGAAGTATCAATGGTAGTTGATCTTCTGGGATGGGGACATATCCGCAGTGTTCACACTCAACAATCGGAATAGGTTCTCCCCAGAATCTTTGGCGAGAAAAAACCCAGTCTCTCAGCTTATAGTTTACCTTGGCCTGTCCTAGGTTATGCTCACTCAACCAATTAATCATGGCACTTTGAGCTACTTCAACTGTCATTCCATTGAGAAACCCCGAGTTAACCATGATACCAGTATCACAGTCGATATATGCTTCAAGCGATATATCTCCGCCGCTAACCACCTCAACTATGGGTAGTGAAAAGGTTTTTGCGAAGTCATAATCCCTTTCATCATGTCCGGGAACTGCCATAATAGCTCCGGTCCCGTAGTTCAATAGTACATAGTCGGAGATATATATGGGTATTTCCGTTTGAGTTGCCGGGTTGATAGCCTCTATACCTTCAAGCCGTATACCTGTCTTCTCTTTGTTGGTTTCAGTCCGCTCGAAGTCGCTTTTTTTTGCAGCTTCAATACAATATTGCTCCACCTCGGGATAGTTGATGATTCTATCCTTCCATAGGGTTACATACTCGTGTTCAGGTGAGATTACCATATATGTCGCACCGAACAGAGTATCGGGTCTTGTGGTAAAGACATTAAGTGTTTCACCACAGGTTGTTTGGAACTCTATCTCTGCTCCCTCGGAACGACCAATCCAGTTTATCTGTTGTTTTTTTACCTTATCTATGTAGTCTACCTCATCGAGATCATCGATGAGACGTTGTGCATACTTAGTGATAGCCAACATCCATTGGTTCTTAACGCGATGTATAACCTCGCCTCCACAACGTTCACAGACTCCGTTTACCACCTCTTCATTTGCCAATACCACCTTACAGGAGGTACAGTAGTTCACCGAGGTTTCCTTTTTGTAAGCCAGACCCTTTTTGAACATTTGAAGAAAGATCCACTGCGTAAACATATAGTATGATGGATCTGTGGTATTTATCTCTCTCGACCAATCGAAGGAGATCCCGAGTGCTTTTATCTGGGATTTGAACCGAGCCACATTGTCTCTAGTGACAATGGCTGGATGGATTTTGTTGGCGATGGCATAGTTTTCGGTTGGCAGTCCGAAAGCATCCCATCCTATTGGGAACAACACATCATACCCCTGCATACGACGCTTACGCGCAATGACATCCATTGCCGTGTACGGTCGGGGGTGTCCCACATGAAGACCGGCTCCTGACGGGTAGGGAAATTCAACTAACCCGTAGAACTTTTTCTTCTCTGAAAAATCAGAAAGGTGAAAAATTTTATCATCCTCCCACCTGGTTTGCCACTTTTTTTCTATTTGTTCGAAATCATATTTCTCTATCATTTGGGTTCCTATCTCAATCAATATCTATTTGTTTCGCATCTGCCCATAATCTTTCAAGAGAATAGAACTCTCTTGATTCGGAATGGAAGATATGAATAATCACCGTCAGATAGTCCAGAACCACCCAACCTCCGGTTGGGGTACCTTCCTTTCTAGTGGGTATTACTTGATGCTGGGACAGTTGATACTCTACTTCGTCAGCAAGTGCCGATACCTGTATATTACTCTGTCCTGATACTATTACGAAATAGTCGGCTATTACCGTAACAGCATCAACCTTAAGTAGCTTAACATCCGTCCCGAGTTTTTCATCGAGTATCTTAGCTGCCTTCTTAGCTATCTCTAATCCCGTCATTAATGTCCTTTCGAAACCATATTCTATCCATCGTGTTTTCCGAGTACTGTACCACTGTCCACAAAATCATCGGTGGTGTTTTGTATCTCTATGACACCGAGTTCTGCTTCGGTCACATCATCCTGATACGGTCTCATAAATTGGTTGAGCATATCTGCCAACTGTTTCTTGTGAACTGAAAAGACGTTTACCCCGTAAAGCCCGTAGTTTGGCACTGGTTCACCTGGCACCCGTATTACCTTGATGCTCTCCATTTTAAGTTGCTTAACCTCGGTGAGTATCGCTATCATCTTTGCCAGATCGAGATCCGAGATGATATAGTCACTTATCTTCATGGTCATGGATATGAGTTCCGAAGAAGAGAGTTCAAATAATCTTCTCATGAGTGCTTCCATGAAACGTTCCTGCATACGCAGACGGTCGATGTCGGCATGTTCATAGTTTCGATATCTGACAAATACCTCTGCTGCATTGCCGTTCAATATATTGGAACCTTTGTTAATGACGAAGTGTCCTTCGAAATCCACAGGTTCTTCATCTTCACCGAGGATTATCTCTACCCCTCCGATGAGATCCACTGCATTTCTAAACCCTTCCATAGTTATGAGGACATAGTTGTCCACCGTAAGCTTAAACTGTTCGTTTATTACCTGAACCAAAGGTTCTATACCTATGACTTGATCGGAATCAGTAGGTTTTTTATCAGTAATACCCCATTGATATAGACCATTTATTTTCCCATAAGGAACAATCTCTCCGACATATACGTCTCTAGGAATCTGTAGAACCGTGGCTTGTTTGGATTCTCTATCGAAATTAATTAGCATGATTACGTCGGTCATGCTGACTGTACGTTTTTCTTCACCTTCGAGCTCACTATCCGTATCAATACCGATTACCAGTATATTCATCGTCTTGCCGGCGAGATACTGAGGAGTCTTGTATTTTTCGTCGATTTCTGGTGTTCCCTCAGGAGCTGCTGGACGTACTCTAAGTAGCAGGGATGCAGCAGATGCTAGTAGTGCAATAACCACAACAATTGTGATGAGTCGAATGATAATAC
>WRIP01000134.1 GCA_009782665.1 Oscillospiraceae bacterium | reverse complement strand
GTTGCTTTTCATTAATGAGATGATCATTCTCTTCCATCTATACACCGTTCAACAATCCCTTTATCGCTTGATATATTAAAAGTGCTGCATCACCACTGAAGTCCTGTTTCGCATTAGCTCCCATCTCCTGCAGTTTTTCTTTATCATCAGTCAACTGTAAAACCTTTGTGGCTAGCTTATCGTTATCTATCTGAGCTTCTTCAAAGACGTATGCTGCATCAATTTTGGCTAGACTCAGCGCATTATACAGTTGATGATTCTCGGTAACATTGGGAGAGGGTATCAGTACACTAGCTACCCCACGTGCCTTTATCTCGGAAACGGTCAAAGCACCTGCTCTAGAGATGATTAGGTCGGCAGCTGCATAGTAGTCTGCCATATCTGAAATGTATTCGAACACCTTAATGTTCCTGCTCTCTTCAGGGTCAATCTGGTACTCCTTCATCAACCTGGCGAATGATTCTTTAGCATACGCTCCAGTTGCATGTACATGAAACACACTGTCGGTGGGATTGTGTAATGCCATGAAGGCAGCTACCACCTTGTTAAGTCCCTCCGAGCCGTTGGAACCGCCGTAGGAGAGTACGAAAACTCTGTCTCCTACAGAATAGCGGCTTCGGATTTTTTCTCTGTTAGCAGTAAAAAAATCGCTGTTTACGGGATTACCGACTACAATTGCCTTCTCCTTATATTTAAGTTGGTTTGTGGAATCAAGATCGGGGCACAACACCAAATCTACATGTTTTTCCAGCAACCGGGTGGTGATACCAGGATAAGAGTTTTGTTCGTGTATAACCGTCTTTATATGTTTTTTAGCTGCAGCTCGCACGACCGGTCCGCTCACATAGCCTCCGCAACCGATAACAATGTCAGGTTTGAAGGACTTAAATATCTTTCTTGATGCTCTAGTGGCTGTGAAAATATGGTAGAGAGAACGTATGTTGAAGAGTATATTAGTGATACTGAATCGTCGCATAAATCCGTGAACTTTAATCCCCTCAAACGGATAGTTATTCTCGGTCACAATACTTTTTTCCATTCCGTCACTTCTACCGATGAAGAGGATATCGGAATCGGGTTGTTGTTTGCGTATTTCATCCGCAATCGCAATCGCGGGATGTATATGCCCAGCTGTACCTCCTGCCGTTATGATAACTCTCATACTACTCTCCCGTGCTAGCTCTTGAAGTGGTTTTTAGTCGATTTGTGGTATTGGTATACCGCGCAATCGAGAGCAACAGACCGACCTCAGCCAATAGCACTATGAGGGAGGTTCCTCCCTGTGAAAAGAAGGGCAAACTGATGCCAGTATTTGTTATGGTATCGGTAACCACCGCAATATTGAGTATAACCTGTATAGCAATCTCAACTGTAATACCTATTGCTAGCATAGCTCCAAATCGGTCTTTAGCATTAAGGGATATATTTATCCCTCTGACTATGAAATATGTGAAAAGACCGATGATAAAGAGACCTCCTACGAAGCCTAATTCTTCACAGACAATAGCAAAGAGAAAATCATTCTGCGGTTCCGGTAGAAAGTGATGTTTTTGTCTCGAATTCCCCAGTCCCAGTCCGGAAAATCCGCCAGAACCTATAGCAATCAGCGACTGCTCAGTCTGGTAGTAGCTATCGTTATCAACCTCAGAACTATTCCTCCAGGTATCAATTCTGTTCTTTACATAGGGCGGTACCCAGTCCAGTAGCAACAAAAGCAGCACTAAACCAGCAATCAATAGACCTAAAACTGCGAACCATTTGAATTTAGTCCCACCGACAAACATCATGGTAATAGTAAGACCGGCTATGATAAACAGTCCCGAGTAATGAGGTTGAATCAACATAATGATTGCAAAACCGGCTACATATGCAATCGGTTGAACAAACCCATACTTAAAGCTGTTCTTCATCCTAACCGGATTTAACGAAGCCAGATGGCTTATGAAGATAATTACCGCGAGTTTAGCTAACTCAGAAGGTTGAAACTGAAAAGCGTCTCCCACCCCCAACCATCGACTGCGATTACCTACCAATGTCAACACCATCAATAGTAACGACAAGATAATAAAGAAATATGGTGGCCATGACAGGGTATGAATAACCCGGTAGTTTATATGTGAAATGAGGAGCATAGCGGATATTCCGATAACAGCAAACACAGCCTGGTTGGTTAGATAAGCCATCCCTGATTTATCATTACTGTAGGCCTTTATATATGATGCAGAGTACATCATGATTAATCCGAATACCACCAAAAGAAAGGTAACCAGCAACAGATAAATATCGGTTCTGGAACTCTTCGTGATGAAGATGGTTTCTTTGGTTCGCCGAGAGGTAGATCTCGGTATATCTATTGTTGACACAAAACACTCCTCTATGATTTCTGTAGTACAGAGAACACTGCTAACGCACATCCTATAATGGTAACAGATGTGAATAAAAACACTATCTTAATCTCGGAAAATCCTGACATCTCAAAACTGTGGTGAACGGGAGACATCTTGAAGATACGTCTGCCGGTTCCGGTTATGGCTCTTGTCAGCTTAAAGAAGCTTATCTGAATTACAACCGAGAGCATATCCAGCAAGAACACGATACCAGCAAGGACTACCAACAAGGGATAATCCACCCCGAAAGCCATAGCAGAGATTATTCCACCTAAGAATAATGAACCGGTATCCCCCATTATTATCTTTGCGGGATTGAAGTTCCATATAATAAAACCGATACAAACCCCGGCAGTGGCAGTTGCTATCAGACCGGTCGCAACATACCCTAAGAGGGTAGCGATAATTATGAATGACATACTGACGAAAAAGGACATTGTTGAAGCCAATCCGTCTACCCCATCGGTCAGATTAACCGCATTTACCATCCCTACTATGAGTACTAATGAAAAGAAATGATACCAGTATGAAAAGTCATAACTTCCGATAAACGGAATGGTTACAATGGTAGAAAGACCTCCATAAAAGTGCATAACTGCTAGATATGCCGCTGCAACCAGTATCTGGAGCAACAGCTTATATTTAGCTTTCAGACCGAGATTCTCGTTATGGAAAATCGATGTCATGTCGTCTATTAAGCCGACTACACCGAATAACACTGCAGCCCCTATTCCGGCAAATAAACGGATATTCTCAGCAGAGTATTGCTCACTTCTGAACTGCGGTACTTCGAGTATTAGGGTTATATATCCGACTGCTAGAGCAAATACTGCTCCGAGTATCATCATTAGACCTCCCATGGTCGGGATGCCTTCCTTGTATTTATGCCAGTTGGGACCTATTTCATTTATCGTCTGACCATATTTTAGACGTTTTAGGAAGGGTATTGTAAAAAAGCCCAGTATACCCGTCATCCCCATAGAAACTATTGCCGTAATCAGTATTGCCGTTCTTTCCATAGTTCACCAGTTGTATATTTTCTATTGATATATCTTTATCTAACTCACCACTTCATGTCTTTTGTTACTGTTTATATTATTCGTTTCGATTATATCCGTCGTAGAACAGCTCTATAACCGTTTCTAGTTTTATACTCCGGCTGGCCTTGAATAGTATTGCGTCATCAGGTTTTGCAGTCTTTATAAGGTAATCTGCGAGTTGTTGGTGTTGTGGAAACCACCTAACATTGGTGATACTCGTCGCTGCAGCAGCTTCTATCGCCTGTTTCATATGTTCCCCGATGGTCAGCAGTACATCTATACCGCATGAAGCTGCTAGCAAAATGAGGCTATTGTGCTGTTCTGCCGTCACGGTTCCTAGTTCTAACATATCCCCGAGTACGGCGATGCGAAGCCCCTTTACCGGTATGATAGAAAACGCCTGCAGTGCGGCTTTCATCGAATCGGGATTAGCATTATAACAGTCTTCGATGATCGTAATACCTAAAAACTCTAGTATGTTTTGTCTCATCCCTTCGGGGACATAGTCATAGAGTGCTTTGACGGCTAGCGCAGGCGAGATATTCTTTCGGGTAGCTGCCGTATAGGCAGCTAGTGCATTCATAACATTGTGGTTGCCTATTGCCGGAAGTACAACTAAGAAGTCACCATACTTCCTATCGGACAGCATGAACTCGGAGGTATTTGAGTTCGCCAGAATGCGTTTAGCGACCACATCTGCATCGGTGTTATCGATTGCAAAGGTTACAGTTGTCTGAGATATATCTGCTAGAGAACCCATTAACAGGTCATCGTCACCGTTAATGACCGCAATCCCGTCTTCCTTCAGTCCTTCGAATATCTCTAGTTTTGCTGCTAAGATGTTCTCTTTGGTCTTTAGATACTCGATATGGGCTAGGCCGATTGTGGTAATTATTGCGACATCGGGCTTTGCAGCCAGTGTTAGTTTTCGAATATCCCCGAGATTGTTCATCCCCATCTCGAACACAGCATACTTCGTATCCACATTCACCTCAAACATAGTCTGGGGTAAGCCAATCTCATTGTTGAGATTTGCTTCGTTTTTAACTGTAGCAGCGTCTGCTTGGAGTATTAATGCAAGCATCTCCTTGGTGGTGGTTTTTCCTACACTACCGGTTATGGCGAATATGATCGGGTCAAACTGTCTCAGATAGTTTTTCCCTATGATAATATGAGCATCCTTTGTGTTG
>WRIP01000133.1 GCA_009782665.1 Oscillospiraceae bacterium | reverse complement strand
GACGAACCAACCGGAAATCTCGACTCGAGAACCGGCAGCGAGAAAATCCAGCTGTTTCATGAGCTTCATAATGCTCAAAATACCATAATCCTCATTACCCATGATGAAAGAATTGCTTCACAAGCCAGGAGATGCGTACATATTCTGGATGGTAAGCTCAGCGAGGTAACGGTATGATAAGGCAAGCACTCAAGATGGCCGTCAAATCCATCGGACTAAACAAGATGCGATCCTTCTTAACCATGCTCGGAGTCATCATCGGAGTTATTGCGCTAGTGGTTCTAGTATCACTAGTTAGTAGCGCAACTGATTCAATAACCGATGAGGTATCTGGTCTAGGAAACAATCTATTGATGGTGTGGATTCTTGATGACAAAGCTAATCCTTTAAGATATACCGAGCTGACCGATCTCGTAAATTACGATGAAATCGCTGCGGTAGCACCGGTGTTATCGATGAATGGGACCTCCAAATACCAAACCAAGAACTCACGAGCGTCGATTACCGGAACCACACGGATGTATGAAGAGATAGAAACTCTAGATTTCGAATATGGTCGTTTCATACGTTCAACCGATGTCGAAAACAGTTCCTACGTAGCAGTTATTAACCACGCAGGTGCAGTAGAACTGCTTGGTACTGCAGATGTAGTAGGGGAAAGTATCTTCGTCAACGGCCGAAGTTTTCGAATCATCGGGGTACTCGGAAACGAGAGCTCGATGATGGGTGAATTTATGGGTCCCACTGTATCGCTGTATATCCCCTTTACCACTGCGGTGAGGATGTACTCTGGACCTTCCGGAGTAACCAATTTCTATGTCTCGGCTACAAGCTCGGAAAGTTTAGATGATGCCGAGGAGGTACTGACGAACCTCATGAAAAACCGATTCCGTCAGGATGAGAATGCATATATTGTTATAAACCAATCTACTGTCCTGGAAACACTCAACAACATCACCGGTGTACTGACCTTGGTACTAGGCGGTATAGCTGCTATATCACTGCTAGTCGGTGGTATAGGGATAATGAACATTATGCTAGTTTCTGTTACCGAAAGAACCAAAGAAATCGGAATTCGTAAGGCTATAGGTGCAAAACGTTCTGCAATTATGATACAATTTCTCATAGAAGCATTGGCATTAAGCATAATGGGGTGTATAATAGGGATATTGATATCGTGGGGAATGTTATCGCTAGTATCCTTTATTGCAGGAGACGCATTGAGATTCACACTAGCAATATCAGCGAGGATAGCTGCAATAGCGGTTACCTTCTCGATAGGTATAGGTGTCATCTTCGGACTATATCCAGCAAATAAGGCAGCAAAGAAGAACCCCATCGAAGCACTCAGATATGAAGGATGATCTATCATTCTCTATCATATATAAACATCGTGTTCAGAATTAAGCAGGAAGGAATATCATGGACCCTATAGGTCACAGTACAAGCTTAACAATAGAAGACTACATGTGTTACAGGATGTGATATGCGGTTCTGCTTGATTATTTTGAGTTGGAGATATACCACCCTGTGAGGTGGTTTTTTTATTGATTTCTATCACGGGTTAGGAGGGACCAATGCTAGAATCATTAAGAAAAAAGAACAAGACAGCTCTTGAAACCCAGAGACTGAAAGCCGAACAAGACTTGCGGTACTATTCAGTAGTAGAAGCTGATGTGCTATATGACATCTTTCATGTAGATGAAAGAGGTCATGATGCTGAAGTTATTGAAGATCTACTCGATTACTATGGTCCTAACGAAATTACAACAGATAACAGCAACAGTTTATTGAATAGAATATATGAAGCGTTTGTTAATCCCTTTAATATCGTCCTATTAGTGATATCGGCTATTACCTTCTTTTCGGATGTGGTTTTTGCTGAAGATGAGAAGAACTATCTTACCGTAGTCATTATTCTAGGGTTGATATTCATATCGGGTTTTATTGCATTTGTGCAGAGTCATCGTTCCAATGCTGCAGCTGAGAAACTCTCACAAATGATCTCCAATAAGTCCGATGTCATACGCGACGGAGTGCAACAGGAAATAGTGATGGAGGACATCGTCCCCGGTGATATCATACGCCTCACGGCAGGTGATATGATACCTGCAGATGTCAGATTCCTCTATACCAAAGATACATTTATTGCTCAAGCCGCATTGACCGGTGAGTCTATACCGGTAGAAAAATATTCCGAAGCAGAAGAATCCGACGACGGTACGATTACCGATCTGATTAACATAGGATTTATGGGTTCCAACATCGTCTCGGGTACCGCAACAGCCATAACCCTCGCAACAGGAAACGAAACATATTTCGGAGCCATGGCAAAGACACTAACTAGTAACCGTTCAAAGAATGCATTTGAGAGGGGAGTTGACTCGGTTAGTAACCTGCTCATACGCCTTATGCTTATTATGATTCCGGTTGTCTTCATCGTGAATTGGATTACCAAGGGTGATTGGATACAATCACTGTTATTCTCGGTATCGGTTGCAGTCGGACTTACACCCGAGATGCTACCGGTTATCATGTCCTCTACATTGGCTAAAGGTGCGGTATTGATGTCACGTCAGAGTGTTATAGTCAAGACACTTAGCGCCATACAAACTTTTGGCGAGATGGATGTACTCTGTACCGATAAGACTGGAACGCTTACCGAAGATAAGGTAGTGCTCGAGAAGTACCTCAATGTATCTGGAGATGATGACAGTCGCATACTGCGACATGCCTATCTCAACAGTTACTTCCAGACCGGTCTGAAAAACTTGATGGATTTAGCTATCATAAACCGTGCAATATCCTATGGGTACGAAAGTTATCTAGATAACTATACACGATTGGATGAAATACCTTTCGATTTCTCCCGTAGAAGGATGAGTGTGGTGTTATCCGACCGGCAGGGAAAACGCCAGCTCATTACCAAAGGTGCGGTTGAAGAGATGCTGTCAATCTCTTCGTATGTCGAGATTGAAGGAAGGGTTCAACCCCTCGATACAAAGACAACGGCTATAGCGATGGAGACTTTCCAGAAGTACAATGCTGACGGCCTGAGGATGATTGCTGTTGCACAAAAGAACGAAGTTCCGGGTATTGAAACCTTCAGTGTTGCTGATGAAACAGATATGGTGCTTATTGGATTTGTCGGGTTCTTAGATCCTCCAAAAGAGAGTGCCAGAACCGCTATCCAGGCACTTAAAACTCATGGTATCAGAACCATGGTTCTGACCGGTGACAGCGAGTGGGTGGCGATTAAGGTCTGTGACAGGGTTGGAGTTAATACCGAAAGCTATCTCACCGGCCGTGACGTGTCGGCAATGGATGATGTTCAACTGCAGCAGGCGGTCAAGTCATGCGATCTGTTCGCTAAATTGTCTCCCTACGAGAAGACACGCGTAGTCAAAGCACTACAGGATAACGGACATACCGTAGGGTTTATGGGTGACGGTATCAATGATGCTCCACCTCTACATCAATCAGATGTCGGTATATCGGTCGATACGGCAGTGGATATTGCTAAAGAGACTGCAAATATCATACTTCTAGAAAAAGACCTGATGGTACTGGAAGAGGGTGTAATAAGCGGCAGAAGGACCTTCATAAATATCATCAAATACATCAAGATGGCTGCCAGTGGCAACTTCGGAAATATGTTTTCGGTGTTGATTGCCAGCCTGTTCCTGCCATTTCTACCGATGCTCCCATTGCACATATTGATTCAAAATCTACTCTGCGATTTTTCTCAGATGGGGATACCGTTTGATTCGGTAGATAACGAGTGTATCGAGATGCCCAGAAAATGGGAGACAAAATCCATATGGGCGTTTATGTCATATCTCGGTCCTTTGAGCTCGGTGTTTGATGTACTATGCTTTGTGGTTCTCTGGTTTATCATTAAGGCTAATATGCCGGCATTAGCACCATTGTTCCAGGGTGGGTGGTTCCTATTCGGAACGCTGTCCCAGATACTGGTAATACATATGATTAGAACATCTAAACTACCCTTTGCTAAAAGCAATGCATCCCCCATGCTATATATATCAACCATACTAATCGCCATCCTAACTGCCGTCATCGGATTCACTCCTTTAGCCGTTGGAGTGGAGATGGTAGCTCTACCACTTTCCTTTGTGCCTTGGCTCATTTTGCTACTCGTTGCATACTGTCTGTCCACACAGATAATTAAGGGTATCTATATCAAAAAACACGATCTATGGCTCTGAAAAACAACTGTACTATCCATACAGTTTGGCAGTATATTTGTCTCACCAGTAAGCTGGAAAATGAGTAATACTGGTAATTAAGAGACTAAAGAACCGTGTCCTAAAAACTGACGCTAGATTATTTGGCAACGTCATGTTCGAAATGTACAATTACTCTGATAATGTAGTTTTCACAAAAGTTTCATCAATACTTATATGTACTATTACTAGTGACAGGTTGCATATCTGCTTTGATATTTTAGTTCGTAAGAGAAGAGACTAGTTTGATATATATTTCACCAAGTCACTTATAGTGTCGGAAAAAGATATTTTTCATATTTTTACCAATGTCAACAGGTTAAGGAAAATCTGATAAATAGAGCGTTAAAACCTACAACAATGAACTGAAATAATGCACAAAAGAATATCGTATAATTCAGCA
>WRIP01000132.1 GCA_009782665.1 Oscillospiraceae bacterium | reverse complement strand
TATCATGATGAACCGTGCAGAGAGTCTGAGTATTGATCATAACCAAGGCATACTCAACTACTGCAGATCCTGCGATTGTACCGTTCAAGCCTGGTCTCCCTTCCGTTCTGCAAAGTCTGAGCTCACCGGCTCCCTCAACGATAAGATGTACAAGAAGATGGAAACACGCCCATATATCGGAAGCGAGGAGTTCATGAGCATCAATAAGAAACTCGATGAATTCTCTGAGAAATACTCAGTATCTGCTGGAGCTATCTCGATAGCCTTCATTCTCCGTCATCCTGCAAATATGCAGATAGTGTTAGGTTCCTCAAAACCTGCCAGAATTAGAGATGCTATGGATGGTCTTAATGTCAATCTTACACGTGAAGAATGGTATGAACTGTATCTTTCTGGAGGCAACATAGTTCCGTAAGTAGGAGTTAGTTTACAAAAAATAGAGCTGTTGAGATGATGATTCACCATTTCAACAGCTTCTTTTTGTGTTTTTCTTGTAAACTCTAGAGTTCTGAGATGTAGTCCATCAGAGTTTCAATCTGGTATGCCATGGTCATAGCACCGGGATCTATATGACCGACCCCTTTGTTTGCTTGGTAGTACGCTCTACCTTTTACTGCTTCCATATCTTTTGTGCTTTGAGCTCCGTTATCTGCCGCTTGTTTTACTGCCTCAAAAAGTGAACTAGAATCGATTCCTGCGGTTAATCCATCTCTGAAAACATCAACTGCAGGAGCCAATGCGTCGATCATGGTTTTCATACCCACGTCAGCATCGCCACGTTTCTTTATTGCGTCTAGCATTGTACTCAGAATCTCAAGCAACAAAGGTGTATCAATTGTTTCCTTATCCATTAATACCTTAGATGCGGAGATATATGCACTACCGTAGAGTGCTCCGGATGATCCGCCAATAGCAGACATAAGGGTCATTCCTATCTTTCTGAAGCATTCAGAGAGTGATAGAAGTGCAAATTCATCGGCATTCTCGGTCAGCTTTGAGAATCCCAACTGCATATTAGTATAGTGATCTCCATCTCCGGTAATGGCATCAAGTGAAGTAATATAATTGCCGTTATCATCAATCTTCTTTGCGGCTAAAACTAAGTACTCCATATACTCTTTTGATGTTAAGTTCATATATGCGATTACCTTTCTATAATTTCAAAGCCGGTGTTTCACAAGGGAAGTCTAAGAGTTCTTTTAGCTCATCATCGAGTTTGAGCAAAGTAATTGAACAACCTGCCATCTCCATCGAGGTCATGTAGTTACCTACAAGTGTCTTGTAAACCTTTACATTCTTGCTTTCAAGCAGTTCATGCACATCTTTGTTGAGGATATACAGCTCCATCAGTGCAGTACCACCTAGACCGTTGACCATTAAGGCAACTTCACTTCCAATATAGTCGTAATCTTCTAGTATCTTCGAGACAAGAATCTCTGCTAGTTCTTTGGATGGACGAATGGCAGTGCGTTCTACACCGGGTTCTCCATGGATACCCATCCCAACTTCCATCTCATTGTCCTCAATTGTAAACCCGGGTTTTCCTACCGCAGGTAGGATACAGGAACTCATTGACATTCCAATAGAACGGATATTTTCAATAGTCTTGAGAGCAACATCCTTAACTTCAGCAAGTGAGCCACCCATCTCGGCTTTGGCTCCTGCCAGCTTATGGACAAATATGGTACCTGCAATTCCACGACGTCCGGTTGAATATGTAGAATCGGGAACTGCCACATCATCTTTGACTATAACCGATTCGACCTCTATACCGTCCATCTCAGCTAATTCTTTAGCCATATCAAAGTTCATGATATCTCCGGAATAGTTCTTAATGACCAGTAGTACGCCCTTTCCGTTGTTTGCCATGTTAATTCCTTCAAGAATCCCTTCGGGACCGGGAGATGCAAATACATTTCCGGCAACTGCTGCATCCAGCATTCCTTTACCGACATATCCCGCATGTGCAGGCTCATGACCCGAACCACCACCCGAGACAAGACCAACCTTTTCTCTGCGTTCTTTTCGAGAAATGACCTCAAATCCCTTAGAATAGACCAGTGTAGGATCACTGAGTGCTAGACCCTCTAGGGTATCCGGTACTACATTGGCTGGCTCATTGATTATCTTTTTCATAGATTTCAATCTCCTTATATATTTTTTTTAATAATTTCCAACAGTCAGTAGTTGTGGCTACTGACGATATACAGTGAATGGTGTATAATACATATAAATAACACGTATTTGTGTTAGGGAATCAGGTTCCCGGCAGCTACGTAGATTTCATACCATTCCTCACGGCTTAAGGATAGTTCTGATGCCTTGCATATAGCTTCAATACGAGCCTTGTTCATGGAACCCATAACTACTTGAATCTTAGCAGGATGCCTGAGTATCCATGCAGCGACCACTGCAACATCATCCACATTATTCTCTGTTGCAATGCGACGGATGACGGTATTAAGCTCACTAAAATCATCATTGAGCAGAAAGACTCCTTCAAAGGTACCGTACTGGTAGGGTGACCAAGCTTGAATAGTCATGTTGTTGATTCTCGAGTACTCCAGGATCAATCCGTCACGATTGGCAGCACTGTCGGTCTTGATGTTTACCTCAATACCGCAGTTGATCATACCGGTGAAGACCGGTGAGAATTGAAGTTGGTTTACCAGTAGCCTCTGCTTAACTGATTTCTTCAACAGTTCTATGTGCATAGGATGTTGATTGGAAACACCGAAATGACGAACCTTTCCATTTGCTTCAAGCTCATCAAATGCCTTTGCAACTTCATCAGGTTCCATCAGTGTATCAGGACGGTGTAGCAGTAGGATATCGAGATAGTCGGTATTAAGACGTTTTAGAATCTTGTCGACCGAACTGACGATATGTTCATATGAGAAATCATAGTAGTTGTGGTTACCCGAAGGATGAGATCTAATACCACATTTGGATTGAAGTATGATGTCTTCCCGTTTTATATCCGTAAGTTTCAACGCTTCGGTGAAGCGTATCTCTGAACCACCGTCACCTCCGTAAATATCGGCATGGTCAAAGAAATTAACTCCATTCTCGTAGGCGACAGATATGACCTCGACGGCTTGTTCTGTCGTTAAAGCACCAAGACGCATACTGCCGAATATTATCTCCGAGGCAATTAATCCGGATTTTCCGATATCTATCATGTTCATAGATTTCTGCTCCTCTTCTTTTATTATTCATTATACATATTCTTTTTACGAAAGGAAGTATTATGTTGAATATCCCTATTCCGTATCATACCACTAATTTAGTGCTAAACATAAGGGAGAGCAACCTCAAAGCGATTATTGAAGCTCATGAGCAAACAACTGAACTTCAACCAGATGAGGTTAAGATAGTTAAAGAATCGTTAGCTAATCCAATAGGAAGTGTCAGACTTCGAGATTTAGCAAAGGATAAGGAGAAGGTTCTACTCATCACCTCAGATCATACCCGTTCGGTACCAAGCAGAATAACCTTACCCATACTGCTTAATGAAATTCGTGAGTTTAACCGTAATATCGATATTACCATCATTGTAGCAACCGGGCTTCATAGAAAAACTACCGAAGATGAAATGCGAAGCATGTTCGGAGATGATATTGTTAACCATGAACACGTCGTTGTCAGTGATGCCTACAATGAAGATGATTTTATCTATATATGTGATCTACCTTCGGGAGCATCTTTTAGTGTGCATAAGGAAGCCACCGAGTGTGATCTCTTGATTGCGGAAGGTTTTATTGAACCGCATTTCTTTGCCGGATATTCCGGAGGACGCAAAAGCGTCCTGCCCGGAATTAGCTCTAAAGAGACAATCAATGAGAATCACTCATTCAGAGCTATCGAAAGTCGATATGCTGTAGCAGGAGTAATGAAGGATAATCCTATAAGTGAGGATATGGATTATGCCGCAAAGAGGGTTAATCTCCAATTTATACTCAATGTCGCTTTGAATTCAAAAAAACAGATATCAAGGGCTTTCTGCGGTGATCTGTTTGAAGCACATGCTGCTGGGGTAAAGTATATTGACAGTGTTTCTCGACATCAAGCGGTGTACGGAGATATCGTAGTAACCGGAAACGGGGGATATCCACTAGACCAAAACCTATATCAGTCGGTAAAGGCCGTATCTACCGCACAGATGTGTGCAAAGGACGATGCAGTCATTGTTATGTGTTGTTCCTGTGTGGATGGAATGGGTGGAGAGCATTTTGAAAGAATCATGACTTCGGGTACACCCGAAGCAATGAATGAATATCTATCGAAAATCCCTGATAAGAAGACAATACCAGAACAATGGAACGCTCAGGTATATTTTAAAACCTTAATGAAACATAAGGTGATATTAGTCAGTGATTTTTTTGCAAGGGAAGCTATTGAGAAAGCTAATATGATAGCTGCGACAACTATAGATGAAGCCATGGATATAGCATTTGCAATGAAAGGTGAACAAGCCGAAGTTGTGGTCATTCCGGACGGTGTTGCAGTTATGATAGTTTGATATTTCGGAGGTAAGTATATGGAACGAGTAGAGATTAAGCAGCTTTTCGATAATCCTGAGGTTTTCGGTGATTCAACAATTTGTGTTTCAGGTTGGGTACGAACCTCAAGGGAATCTGAGACTGTTG
>WRIP01000131.1 GCA_009782665.1 Oscillospiraceae bacterium | reverse complement strand
ATACGGTTTGATGCTGCCGAGTTCTGCACAGATATTCGATATCTCTAGCAATACTCCAGTATATTCGACAGACATCACCGAGTAATAATGCCCTGCATCCAACACCGGTTGTTCCTTTGTTATCTGAAAACCGGTGCGATATATGTGTCGTCTCACTAACGCTTGACGCGAGGCTGCAACTAGCACTAGATGCTTGCTATTATCTTTCAACCATTCGGTAGAATCGATTATTGCCATGATGCTGTCACCACCTAATCCGGCTATGACAATATCATCTACCTCATCGGCCGAAACACCATTAAGCCCGTTATCATGTATGGTTTTAGTAACTTCGTTCAGCTTCAAGCTTACAAACAAATCCGCCGCCTTTTGAAGCGACGGTTTGCTAATATCAATTGCGTAAGCGAAACGGCATCTACCCGATAGCAGAAGCCAAGCTGAGAGTTTACCGTGATCACACCCTACATCGGCTACCCTGGTACCTTCTCGTACCATAGCCGCAGCAGCTGACAGTCGGTTGGATAGCTTTAGAGTATTATTTGCTGCTGAGGTGTTCATTCAACTTTTGAATCAATAACTCTGCATCAACGCCGTGTACCATACATGCGTCCCCGATGGATTCTCCTCTAGAGGCAGGACAACCCAAACAATGCATTCCAATTGCAAAAAAATATCCGGCTGTTTCCACATCATAATCGAGGATCTCCCCGATAACGGTATCTTTCGTTACTACCATGTCGATTCCTTTCTTTTATTAGTCTAATTATATTATACTCATTTTTCGGTACTGTTCAACAGAAAGATGTTTCGAAAAAATGTCTATCACAAAGCAATTTGAATATGGTACAATTAGATCAGTACAAAAACCAAACGAGGAGATTGTTATGGATCAGAATGACAACAAAGTAAATTACTATTCATTACCGAAGGGACAAAAGAAAATATTACAGAAAGAGTTTAATAAGACACTGGAAGGCAAGCGTGCGTTACTACTAATAATTATCCTATCCGGTATCTTTGTTACTGTATCAATAGTCGGAGCTGTAATTGCCATTGTTCATCGAGAGAACTCTGCGTCATATGCGACAACCCCGACTTTTATGTTCACGATTTTTCCTTCTATTATCTATACAAACAAACTGGAGAAATGGCTGTTGGAAGAAAAGAACATTACCCTTGATCGAGGGATAAAGCGGAAGAAAAAACAAAAAAAGCAGGACGAATCGCTACACTAAGTAACAATACCTATCAAAAGACGTCGCTTGAAACGACGTCTTTATCTTTATTAGTCGATATATAGACTGGGTGATAGGTTAGATGGTTCGTGGTCCAGCTGTCGATAGACGGGGTTAGCTAGACAAAGGAAACTAGAGACACTACCTATGATACCTACAATCACAAACATAACCGCTATACCCGAACCGCCTGTACTACCGAAGACGTGAGCGAGTAGTTGTTGAAGTAAAGATATCTTAGTCATGAATGGTTCAAACAGACGGTCTGCTAGTATTCCTGCTAATGCCAGTCCTATCGGCATGGTTCCATATTGTAATGTATCTCGTGCAGAGAATACCCTGCCCTGCATTTCAGTAGGTACCTTCGTTCGCATAATAGCAGTCAGATTAGCCGAAAGAAAAGGTAGTGGAAGATTAGAAAGCAATCCGAAGACTGCTAAGAGCGGCAGGCTGTGAGATAAGCCCTGCCCGATATCTCCGATGAGAAAGGAGATACCACAGGTGAGAAAGATGACTCTGGTACGGCTCTTTGCGGGTTTAGCAAGGGTTACTAGCACACTTCCGATGAGAGTTCCAAGTCCGACCGCTGATTGGACGATACTCAGTGTCAGCTGTTCCCCTGAGGTTCGAGCTAGAATGAATGCTGGCAGCATTCCGTATCCACCCATCTTCGCAATGAAATTAATGAAAGCAAAAAACAGAATGATTCTGAACAGTGCTTTTTGGTTTGCCAAAAACCTGAATCCTTCTTTGCAACTCTCAATAAGGGATTCCTTGTTTGTAGTATCTTCTGCGTTAATATTCGGTATCTTTATGAAAAAAAAGAGAGATGAAAAGGCAAACAGGAATGAAATGAGGTCTAATATGAGTACTGCCGCAAGACCTCCGAAGGTCAGTATCGTACCTGCAAATACTGGTGCTAATATAGTTACCACCGAAGAGTAAAACTCACTTAACCCACTAGCTCTCACATACTGCTCCTTTGGTACGAGAAGGGTGGTTGCCACATATGAAGCAGGTGCTTTGAACGCATTCATAACGCTGAGCAGGAAGTTTATGATATATATGTATGGGATCTTAAGCCGACCGCTCAAAAACAAGACAAGCATCAATAGGGTTGCCATTGCAGCAACCGAGTCACATATGAGCATAACGAGTTTCTTGTTCAGTCTATCTGAGAGTGTACCGGCAATGAAACTGAGCAGGATTGACGGTAACAGTGAGGTCACCGTCAGCATGGTAATAGTTGTAGCAGTGGGGTCCTGCTCATATGCGAAGATAATTAGAGCAAATCCGGTCATGACAGTACCTAAAGTGGATACTGATTGTGAAGTTAATAGGACTAAGAAACTCTTTAAGTCTTTGAAAATATTCGATTTTTTCATACTTTGCTCCTAAAAAATACCGATTAAAGAAAGAACAAAGTCTCTTTCGGACAGCTATTTAGTTACCTCCATACAATCTGTCCTAATCTAGACTTCGTATGGATCAAAACCAATTGTAAGTATCATGACCGACTTCTTAAACAATATAATGACCTCGAGATTGTAACTCGTGGATTTACCTGAATACGTAAGACATTAATGATGGTAACAGGATTATCACATACAATAATTGGAGGTCATTGTAAAACAAAGTTTATTTTGTATAGGAATGTATGTCAATACTACTAACTTCACTCTGTGTAATCTTAAACAAGGAAACAGGTAAAGTTTTTCGTCATTGTAGTATTGGGTGGATAGATATTTGAACAACAAAAACCGGGTTAGCTAATATCCCGGTTTTTATCACTGGATAACGGTATTACTATCCTTCTTCTTTCATAATCGCAAAGCATTCACTACAGTACACGGGGCGATCTTCTACCGGTAAAAATGGTACTCGTGCTTCCTTTCCACAACGTGCACATGTAGTTATGTGCATCTCTTTTGGTACTCGATTTGCATTCTTACGTGCAATTCGACACTCTTTGCAGCTAAGTGGTTGATTTTGAAACCCCTGTTGTGTATAAAACTCCTGTTCTCCTGCTGTAAAGGTGAATTCATTCCCGCAATCTCTACATACTAGTATAATATCTTCGTACATCCCATTCTCTCCCCACATATATATTAGATATTTTGCCCACGGACGGAGTCGAACCATCATCTTTGTTTAACAACGCTCTTCCGCTAAGCTACTAAGGCATATTCACTATTTTAACTTTTTTCTTGCTCGTTGCAGTGCATTATCAATCGACTTAGTTGAGGTGTGTAGTATTTCTCCTATTGCTATGTAACTGTACCCTTCTAGATAGAGGGCTAAAACCTTCTTCTCGAATATGGAAAGATTCTCGTTAATCATAGACAGAACTGCAGCGAGTTCTTCTTTCATAATGACAACATCTTCCGGTGACGGCTGATGAGGGAGATCGAAAAAGGAATATATCTCCTCTTCATGCTCAGATAGTGACATATAGTCAGTGAAGGGTGCATTGCTCTTGGTTGCTGCCTGTCTTAATGCCGAAATAATTCGATTGTCAATGCAGGATATGGCAAAAGACTCAAACGAAGAACCTCTAGTCTCATCATAAGCCTCAATTGCATTGAGTAATCCAATCAGTCCTTCCTGTACTATATCTTCATGCATAACTCCCACTAGCCGAATGCGGGATGCCCTTTTATTGATATACGGCATAAAGACCTTAACCAGTGACGTAAAGGTTATGTTTTTGTTACTTAACCCTGTATCCAAGCTGTGTACTCACCAAATTTGATGACTTAAATATATCATATACAGATGGATTGTCAAGTTCTAGTCAACCGGTTGACTATATTGTTGCAATTGCAACTTTTTCCGGTTACAGATAGCGATTCTTATGACAAAACTCTCACCTGTACGGTGAGAGTAAATAAAATATCTATCGTTATTTATCTTTGTCTGAGTCTTCGTCCTTCATTATTATCCGAAGCGAGATATAGAATATACCTAGCACCGCAAAAACACCCGGTATACCGATAAGCATTCCTCTTAATGTCTCAAGTATCATTTCATTCATGTCAATACCTCCCCTTAACCGAAAATACTCAGTATCATCGCAGCAGCGATAATTGAGCCAACCTGACCTGCGACATTGGCGCCGACTGCAGGCATGAGGATGAAGTTGGTAGGATCTTCCTTCTGAGCCATCTTCTGTATTATTCTGGAACTCATGGGGAATGCGGAGATACCGCAAGCTCCTATCATCGGATTAATCTTCTTGCCTTCTGGCAGGAAGAGATTAACCAACTTCGCAAACATTACTCCACCGATTGTATCAAAAACAAATGCCAAAAGACCTATGGTAAGGATTATAGCCGTATTGAGTGTAATGAAGTGTTGCGCTCTCATGGTTGAACCTATTGTGATCCCAAGCAGCAATGTGATGAGGTTACTGAGTTCGTTCTGTGCCGCAAGCG
>WRIP01000130.1 GCA_009782665.1 Oscillospiraceae bacterium | reverse complement strand
TCCATCGAAATATTCCAATACGGCATATGCCGTTTGATTGAGTTCAAAATAGTCTAGGGTTTGGACTAATCCTTCTTCATAGGTCAATTTTCTGAGATTTCGATAAAGATCGGAAAAGTCCATAAGTGAGGTCTTGTAGTGGAGTTCAGCACCTGCCTTGGGGATTATCTGCTTGGATTCAGGGTTGCGATTGCATCCGTTAATCGGCAGGAACTCCCGTAGCTCTACCCGCTTAGAAGATTGTAGGCAGTATCCAGCATAGAAGGTGCTATCTCCTTCCGAGACCTCGACCCGTCCTACAACATATCTGTTATTTAAACGATACCCTATGGGAAGATGAATCGCAGAGTTCTGTTGGCTGCCATTATACCCACAATGCCCACAGGAACTAGCATCACCCGGCACCATATTCATACAACTCATACATATTTTTTCGTTCATACTCTTAGTTTCTCATCCTTATATATACGGTAGCAGATGCTTTTTGACTTTGTTAAGTATACCATCTGACGATTATCGACGCAACGAGAAAAACGCATTAGTATGGAAGGATAAAGCTAGCTCTTTACTCCTACTTCCGGTATTCCGATTTGCCAAAACACTACCTACAGATTGATTCATCTTCGTAGATCAATCCGGGTATCTCTCTTTCTCTTGTCACAACTAGGCAATAGTCAAAAAACATATCTGCGCTAAATTCTGCAAATCTCTATCTCATACAAAAATTACTACACTGAAACGCTGAGAACATCGGGGATAGATATCCTTGAAGGCGTTCAGCTTTTTTAGTTCATATTGATATAGACACGATTTATATGGGTATCAATCCAGATAACCAATGTATCGTCTTCACGAAGTATACGAAGTATACGAAGTATATTCAGTAATAGACCCAGTTGAGGTCTGTTTTTAGTGTACCTGTTATCTTCTTTTCATATATCTCATCAACACCATGTACTTTAAGTGCATCAATCTGTCTATCAGTTGTTTGATTATCGGTAGTTACTCTTGCATATCCGTATTTCGTGGCTAACCCTTATTCGAGTGAAATTTGACATACTGAGATAAAGTGATTAAATATAGTTACAGGCGATACTATAGACGGTTAGCCTAAAGACTTAGTAGTTATGAATAACCGCATGTTTTAGAGGACATGGCGGTTATTTCTTTTTGATTTCACGAATTATGTAAAGCAGTAATACTAAAGTATATATAACTGTTCCATCATAAGCCTCACCTCCTTTCGGAGAGGGGACGAACCGCCTACCTTGCGTAGTATCGCCTATTAAAATACATTAGTAACGACATCAATAATTCAATAAATATCTGTACCCTGTGAGGTGAAAATCAATCGCTAATAGACTCTTTTTTAATGAATGCTTGCAATAAAATACATCCTTAAGAAACTAAAGACATATTTATGATATAATTCAGAGGTAAGATCAATAACATCCAATTAGCTTTCTTTGTGTTCGAGTTATATTAAGCTTAACAAGCAGTAACTTATGGTTCTACATGATTAGGTCATATATTATACTTAGTTTCAGGAGGATAGGTGCATGAAAATTACTGATTATAAGACATTTTCCATCAATGCAGGGTATCGCAACCTCATATTCGTTATTGTATATACCGACAAGGGTATTCATGGTGTCGGAGAGGCAACCTTAGAATGGAAAACACACGCAACACTTGGTGCATTTGAGGATTTGAGGCCTTATGTCATAGGTACAGATCCTACTAGATTTGAACGTCTGTTCTATGAGTGTTACCGACAATCATACTGGAGGGTGGATCCCTGTTATCTATCAGCTATTGCAGCTCTTGAGATGGCATGTGTGGATATTACCGGTAAAGCATATAATATGCCTGCATATCAGCTGTTCGGTGGAAAGTTACACGATAAGCTAAGAATCTACACGAATGGTTGGAGTGGCAGTGCAGCAACCCCGGGAGAATATGCGCAGAATGCTGCTATTGCAGTAGAGAATGGTGCCAAAGCTTTGAAATGGGACTTTTTTGGTTCAAGCTATATGACTATCACCCATGAAGCATTTGACAAAGCAGTTAGTATAATGGCCGCAGTCAGAGAAGCAGTCGGTCCTGGTATAGAATTACTCATTGAGGGACATGGACGTTTTAACCCGCATATTGCTCTTAAGATAGCAAATGCGATGGCAGAGTATAAGCCATACTTCTTTGAAGAGCCGGTCATAACCGATGTAGTTGAAGATACCATAGAAGTACATAAATACAGTCCAATACCAATAGCTGCCGGTGAAAGACTCTTTGGTAAGAGTATGTTCCGCGAATTGCTGAGTCAAAAAGGTGTAGACTTTGCACAACCAGACCTCATGCATATCGGTGGTATGAATGAATTAAAGAAGATTGCGGTGATGGCAGAGGTTCAAAATATTCAAATTGCACCACATAATCCCGGTAGTTCTATCTCGACTGCAGCAAATATACAGGTATGTGCAACATTACCCAATTTCGAATTTCTGGAGATGCTTAATGATGTACCATATCGTACTGAAATAACAACAGAAAATCTACAGATAGAGGATGGTTTTTTGATAGTACAGGATACTCCTGGTCTAGGTATCGATATTGTTGCAGAAGAATGCCTTAAGTATCCTATGAAATCTTCTCCTCAACGAATGTTCGGCTATAACTATTCATAACTTTGATTCTAGCTACTAGGTTCGCTCGGTAGAGCCTAGTCACAATGATTTTACCCTTCTCATACCACTACATTCGATATACGGTGGTTCACTTAGTAGTATTCATATTATTGTTATGGCTTTTGGTTGACCTATAATCTGTTTCGATGAAATCTCGCAGAGTATGTGAGTAAAAAGAGAAGCTCATAAAGAGCTTCTCTCAAAGTATGATAAATATAGATTATTCGGATATTACATCCTTAAGCTTGTCATTTAGTGGCTACTCACGTCGAGTGTATACCCATATTTTGATAACCCTGTTAGTAAGGACTATTTGTCCCTACACAGAAAACTAAACCACTCTGTACTAAAGTACAGAGGTTCGAAAGGCTTTGCGACTGAAAGTCGCTATTCCGCCTAAAGGCGGGTACCCTAAGTTATCTTGAACACTTCATTCTCCTCATCTTACTATTGTTCAAAGTATGCTGCGATTGCTTTTTCAGAAACGTAGCTTATAGAATCAACAAAGTATCCTGCAGCCTATAAATGCTGTCCCCCATACCTTTTCTTCAAATCAGGTAACTCGGGATGTTCTTCCTACCTCTTTATTTTCTGCATTATTTCACTCATGATGAGCTTTGGAGGATACTTAAGTACCAACATGCACTAAAGTATTTACTGGCTAAAGCTAGTGGTTTTTAATCCAATACGTTTGGAATAAAATACCCGTGATATATTGGTCAGGCGGTTTCGATTGCGGCATCCTGTTGAAGAGACAGCTCATTTATTGCCCATTCACGTAGTTTATATTTCTGTATCTTTCCACTAGCGGTCATAGGAAACTCATCGATAAACGCGACATACCTTGGGACCTTGTACCTGGCCATGTTGGCACGAACACTGTCCATTATCTCATCCTCGGTGATCGACACTCCCGGTTTTTTGATGATACACGCCATTATCTCTTCGCCGTATGCTCTGGAGGGAACCCCGATGACCTGAACATCGCTGACCGCGGGTAGGGTATACAGAAACTCCTCTATCTCTTTTGGATAGATGTTCTCCCCGCCACGGATGATCATATCCTTTATTCTACCGACTATCTTGTAGTATCCATTTTCATCACATACTGCGAGATCACCGGTATGCAGCCACCCTTCCTTATCGATGGCTAATGCGGTAGCCTCCGGCATATTATAGTATCCGCGCATGATATTGTACCCACGTGCGCAGAACTCTCCCGATTCCCCTCTTGCAACCTCGAGGTTGGTTTCGGGATTTACTATCTTACACTCTGTCAACGGTAACGCCCGTCCCACCGTTGAAACTCTCAACTCGATGGGATCATCGGTGGTGGTCTGGGTACATCCCGGAGAGGATTCAGTCTGTCCGAATACAATAGTTATCTCCTTCATCCCCATCTCATCCACCACCTGTTGCATGACCTTTACCGGGCAGGGGGATCCTGCCATTATACCGGTCCTCAGATTGGTGAAATGGTAATTCTTAAAATCCTCATGATCCATCATGGCGATAAACATGGTCGGTACCCCATGAACCGCGGTGCATTTTTCGTCATACAGTACCTTAAGCGACCGGCTAGGACTAAACGCTTCTACGGGAATAACGGTGGAGTTATGGGTGAAGGCAGCCATCATCCCTAGTACTAGACCGAAACAATGGAAGAAGGGTACGTGAATACAGAGCCGATCCTGCATGGTGAATTTCATGCAGTCTCCAATAAACCTGCCATTATTGATGATATTCTTATGGGTGAGCATAACCCCTTTGGGGAACCCGGTGGTACCCGAGGTGTACTGCATATTGACGATATCATCTGAATCAAGTATTGCCATTCTCTGTTCAAGTTCTTGCTGCGAAGTCATCTCGGCGATATCATATAGCCGTTTGAAGGACAACATCCCCGGTGATTCTATATCTCCGGTGGAGACTATCATCTCGAGTCGAGGTAACATGGGATCCACAAACTCTCCGATACGAGTGTTTTTGAGCGAAGG
>WRIP01000129.1 GCA_009782665.1 Oscillospiraceae bacterium | reverse complement strand
ATACTTAATCGCACCCGGTTTGATTTGGATAGAGATAGCTGTAATACCAATTGTCTTCTTAGTTTCGAACTATTTCAGAAAACACATTCTTAAACTGCAAAAAGAAGTAAGAGCACGAGTAGCAGATATATATACTTTTATACAAGAATGGCTATATGGGATTAGAACTGTAAAAGCTTACTCACTTGAAACAAGCGGTGAAGAGAAATTTAGAGTACCACTGAGAAAGCATCTGAAAGCGGTACAACTAAATGTTTCATACAATAGTTGGTTCCCGTGTGTAATGCAGATCTTTAGAGCTATTGTGATTGCTCTTTCAATCTTTTTTGCCGCGAACAATGGGACGAGGTTTTCGCTTGCACTCTCAGCAGGAACACTGGCAGCAGTAGCAGACTTAATTGGTCGCTTATTCTCTCCTATTGAAGCGTTAGCTCAAGAGTTCCAAACCATACAACAGGCAATAGCGGGTATTGCCAGGGTAAAAGAGTTTTCTGAGGTCGAGATAGAAGATAGGGTGTATGAAGAACAACATATCAATAAAGATATGGGTCTTGAAATACAAGGAGTTACATTTGCATATGATAAGACAAATGTACTAAGAGATATCGATGTTTCTGTTAAATCAGGAGAAAAGTCCGTTTTTATCGGTAGGAGTGGAGCGGGAAAAACTACCTTACTAAATATAGTTGCTGGACTGTATCCTCCCGGTTCGGGAATAGTTAGGATTTGTGGAGTGAATCCATATACATTGCCACCGCTGCAAAGAAGGCGCTTAGTTGGAGTAGTTACCCAGATGCCACAGATATTTAACGGAACAATTCGACAAAACATTACGTTGGGAGATGACTCGATAACAGAAGAAGAGATAGTCTCCTCAGCAAGATTAGTAGGATTACATGAGCTTATTCTTTCAATGAATAATGGATATGATACTGTAATAGGTGAGGGTGAAGCCGGTCTATCAAGTGGTGAGGTACAGCTACTGTCTTTAGCTCGTGCTATTGCTGCCAATCCTAGAGTATTGCTTCTGGATGAGCCAACTTCGGGGATGGATTCTCAAACCGAACAAAGAGTTTTTGAAGCAATTCGCATGGCAGGAGAAGGTCGGACAATCTTATCAATAAGCCATCGATTGAGTGGTGTTGTAGATGCTGATTGGGTATATCTAATGTCGAACGGAGTAATCGTTGAATCAGGTAGATCAGATGAACTAGAAAAAAGAGATGGCTGGTATTCGATGTACCAGCGAATAGAAGATGCTGGTTGGAGTTTTTCATAAATCCAAGTTACTTTTTTGTTCGACTAATAGCCTATTGGTGCTCCGTTTTTTACTCGTGCAAGCATAATGTGTAGTATCTGTGTGTCCATCGAATGTGTTTTTCATTATAGTCGAAAAAGAGTATTCACAGTCATATTTCCAGAGTGATATACGACAAGAATACTCTTTTGTCATAGCAATAACACTCAATTGTTCAAGTGTCATTATTTATATCGTTGTTTGCGTAAAAAACTTTGATAAGGTTGTTAAACTTGGAAAAGTTCATTCGTTATTTTCTACCTCAGAATCTATTTGTGCCATTCTTTCGTATAGCAGAGGATAATTTGTAGCCCCATGTAGTATGCGATAGATAAATACATTGCGGTCAATTATGCGGTAAAACGCAATATACGGCTTTATACCTAACATTCTATAGCCTGTTGCCGCCATTTTTTTATCGGGGACAAGCCGCCCGCGTTTCGGGACAATTGTTAAATCATTAGCCTTTGCGATTATCTTGTCGTGCATACGGAACGCGGCTTGACGGCTGTCCTGCGCTATATGCAAGACTATTTCCTCTAAATCGTCCAAAGCCTCTTGAAGTAACTCCACATCATAAGGTTCCATCAATCAGACCCCGCAGTCTTTCGCTCACTTCTGCTATGGTATAGGTTTTTGTACCCGAAAGCCTGTTTGCTTCCGCAGAAAGCAGTTTTTCCCGTAAATCTAACATTTCTTCACGGTACTCATATGCTTCAATGCTCATAAGGACTAAATCGCCTTCACCGTTTTTTGTAAGAAAGATAGGCTCTTGTTTTTCTTTGCACAATTTAGAAATAGTGTTGTACTCGTTGCGAAGCGTAGTAGACGGCTTAATTATCATGAAAACACCTCCTGATATTATTATATACATATTCTATCATAATAATATGAATATGCAAAGATCAGCGTATCCTGTCTTTGGTTGTTAGCACCATGAAGCGTGTCTACACAGGTACCTTCCATGAGTTTCAACAAATAGTAGTTCCTAAACTCTCTAGAAAGACTAATTTTCGACGGTACTTAAATTCAGTTTTACCCTTAAGCTTGTGGATCATAGTCTTTCACTTTACCACACTATCAGGGTTAATGATTTGCTGTAGATGACGCACAATATCCCTTTCAATAAGGGACTAGCGACTCTAAAAAGATAGTGAGACGTTGAACTCGTTGGTAGTAATAATTTCGGCAGTTCTCGAGGCATGACCCTCATCAAAATGAGCTTTTTCTCTCATGAGCTCTATCGATCGCAACTCTTCCGATACACTGATTTGACGATATACTTCGATTGTTTGGTTCATAGTCGTATCTCCTAACGTCTCAATTCTGATTAAATCCTCTTCAGTTTCAGCATTCAGTAGTATTAACCATAGATTCAATCCGTATTCTGGGTTTTCCATTACTGGTACTTTTTTAGCTCAAAGCATTGCATCATTCATTAGACTATATTTCAGTTTTTTCTTTCTACTTACTCCTCGATGATTTTGTGGTAGAAGATGAATCTCTCTCGACTAAAGTCGCGAAAAGCTTTCTTGGCTAAGCGTGCAACTGAGTTTTAACATCATGCAGTGTGCGATTTAGTTGAATACACAAATTCTAGACCGTATTGCTATACGCACACTACTTAATTAACTTGGTTTCAATTCATCCCTTAGTAAAAGCTACTGATGTTCCAAATAATTTATGTAAGTGTACAATTCAGGTAATCAGAGTCTGGTAATCAGAACCGGATATCGGCATTAACTCAGGACTATCTACCAATATCATCTTTCTGTGAATGACAAGACATGGGTGGAATACCGAGCGGCTCCTAGATCCTTTTCAGATAGTTTAGCTTACCTGCATCTTGGAACTGCTCACATCGCTCAAGTCGGTCAGTTCGTTCTTCTGCCAATCAGCATTATCCCAGAAGATATCTTCCACCTCTAAAAGCTCATATTCCTCGTCCCAATCCACATTAAACACAAAAGCACATGCAGCGACTATGTCGTAAAAATTCTTTTTCCTTTTCATGGTACTCCTCTCTTCGTTTAGGTACTGATTCCATTATATTGATAGGGGTGTCCGTTTGTACGGACTATGCTCAGCGATAGACAAAAATCATGATAATAGCCAAAATATTGCGATATAATATGAGGAAAAATGGATAAAATGCACAATAGTTCTAACATATGACATTGAAAATGCCCTAACTGTACTGTCAAGACTGTACAGTTTACATATTTCACCTTAAAACCTCTTTCGCCAAAACGACTAGCTTAACATCGTCATAGTGTTTAGAGCAGGTTTGGATGGTGAGATAGTAGTCTTCAGCCGAGTACTGCGTAGTTGTAGTAACCTGAGACGCGGCTATCATAGCATCAACATAAGCTATCAGCATATCCGGATGAAAGAAGTCTGTCCTTGTATAGTCGATGATATCAGTACCTGTGGTATGTACTAGGCAGACTGCGATAATCTCATAGAGGGTATTGTGAGATAGAGTATCAAACCCGATAACCCTGTTTTCATCGTAGTACTGCTGATTTAGATAGTTGTGTAATTGACCCATTAGGTCGGTGCCATTAACAGAATGACCATATATGACGATGTTCTTGCTTTTGGGGTGAAGAGAACATCTGTAGTCGATAAACGGGGTACCGAATACACTGTAGTTGTGATAGAAATCCAGTGTCAGGTAATCGGTATTGTTACCTGTTTGCATCACCGGATAATCTATATCGGTACCTGATACGGTGATCCACCCGACTATATCGCCGTTTATCTCAAGTAATGAGGTCCATCTGTCATCCGCAGTTGCATGAGATGATTCTATGTCGGGTGGTAGTTCACTCGAGTCATTCGCTAGTTTAACTATTGGTTCCGGATGAAGTATGAGCACCTCATCCGGAGTATCTTCCATTACATCTAGGCGAGAGATATTTACATCATGCGATGTATCAAAAAACATATATATCGACAATACCAGAACGGAAGCGATAAAAAGCAGGACAAATATACCTATAATCCAAGAAAGCTTATGCGCTTTTATCTCTTCCCCCGCGTAGTAATAAACCTTCCTGTTCATCATCCTTCTCCCTAAGACGCTTGCGTATAACATAGAGGATTAGTACCGCAGCTCCTGCCAATAACAACACACCTGAAAGTGCTATGAGTACCTTTTGAAATAGCGTGAGAGTTGGCTCGTGTTTATTAACCTGCAGGTAGTTCTCGGTCAATATTATCTCTTCCGGTGTGTGTATTATGTCTTCTTCTTCTTTCTCCAAAGGTTGTTCGGTGATGATAAAATCTATTCGATAGGTGGCAATACAGTTATATCCCGGCATATCCGGTAAAGCAATCTCTGACAGGTATATAGCCTTGTAGCTGGCAACATATCTCTCACCGTAGA
>WRIP01000128.1 GCA_009782665.1 Oscillospiraceae bacterium | reverse complement strand
CGATATCCAATGAAATATCCCTAAGTGCATTGACTACGATATCACCTTGAATAAAATCTTTGTTAATATTTTTGATTTCTACAATCATCTGAACCTCAATGATTACTTGATAATTATGTCTTTTGCTATCATATCCTTTTCGGGAAACTCTGAATACTCACCCTCTCCAGCATAAATCATATCACCTTCGGGAGCATAATCGATTATATACTCTTTAGTCGTTGGTTGGCCTACCTTCAGAGTGATGTCCGGGAATGCAATGTAATCATCGTACCCCAACCCACTGACTATTTCATATCGGTCGAGATACTCATCATATGTACCGAGTGTTACACTGCGTTTTTCCAAACGCCCTTTGGTGTTTTCTGCCCATACATAACTATTATCATCGATATCACAGATATACCAACCGGGTATCCACAAACCATCCGATGCTGTTTCTTCCATTCCGGTATCCAGCTCAATGGTTACATGCTGACCTATCATCAATCCAGAAATATTGTCTACCTCAACATAAAAGTCATACTTTGACGCACCATCAGAGCTGCTACCATAGTAATACATCTTGGACTGGCTTTCATCCTGTGTTTTTGTGGTATCAACGTTTACAATAGTACCTCTCCAGATACTATCCTCATCGATTCTTGATCTGATTACGACTCGACTGCCGGGATAGAGCGAGTATACATTGAGTTCACTCACAGTACCTCTTACAACAAAATCTCCACCTTTCATTATGACAATATATGCCAGAGGCATTCCGGTATATGGGTCGCTTTCGTTTTTCGAGTTAATGGATTGTATCGTACCATCAATTGGAGCTTTTACAACCGAGTTATCAAAACTCGCCTTAAGTCCATCATATTCAATCTGTTTTGCTCTTATGTTGTATTCAGTTTGTGAAATTGAGGCTAATAGGCTCTGAATCTGAAGAGTGTAATCTATCTGGTACTCCTCTCCTGCTGATGCTTTCTCTGACTCTAATGCTTTGATCTCTGTATAGCAGTTTCTGATACTATTGCGAAAACTCTCTATATCGATTGTCACCTGTTGCATACGCCGTTCAATATCTGCGGTTGTATATGTGAAGAGTGTTTCGCCGGTTGAAACACTGTCGCCGACCGCAACAAGGAGCTCATCGACCTCACGACCCGTTTCAATATTGATATCTTTTACTTCCTGAGACTCTACTATACCCATAAACCGGTTGGAAGTGAAGGATATATCCTTACCTGATATATCGGCAACCGACATTACGAAAACTGCATCATCTTTATTGTTAGTGTTATAAAAAAAGATAAAGTATGAAACAGTCAGTATGATTATACCCAACACTATCGATAGGGTAAGTATGACTTTTTTTCTTTTAGATGATTTTGCTTCTTCTATCATTAAGTCTCCTGTATTTCAATAGATAATATGATTATACCGAACAAATGTGTACAAACAATGTGTAGTCAAAAAAAGTAGAGTATTATCCTGGTTCATGAGTTTCTGTTAGAGTCTCGGAAGATAAAGGCAGTAGATCATTTACAACAAGACTATCTGCTTGGTAAGGAGATACTGCAATTAGCGATGTCGCCTATGTCTGCGTTTCTCTCTTCCTCTTCTTAGTAATCCTCTGATTACCATAAAGATTATCCAAACTCCACCGGTAATGATGATGAGAAATATATCTCCCAAGCATCGCAGTAAAAAACCGTTGTATGTAGGCTTTGTTACTATGTATTTATGTCCATCATCGGTGTATACAATGTTATCGATATACTCGTTTTTCACAGTATAATACCTCCAACCTGTTGCATGATTCAGTTCATTTATACAAATATGTGAAGGTTTTGTCAACCAACAATCCCATAAATGTACTTGGATAATTTCATTGAGATTAAGACTGAAATATGGTAAACTCTTTCTATTAGTTGAGTTACATATTCGAAGATTCGCAACACTCAGCGATAGCTGTCACTGCTGGATATTTCTCTATGCAGAGTGATAGTATCGCAATATTTATGCAGCAAAATCCAGGTTACGGTGAACTAATGAAACTACTTAAAATGGACAAGAGCGAAAGAAACGAACTCATCTCAATGTTTGTACCAACCTTCATTGAACAGCTGACAATTCATGTTGTCGGACTTATAATTACCGCAATCATTAAGGTATCCGGTACTGAAGCTGTCGCAGCGGTCAGTTTGTTGAACAGCTTAATCGCATTGTTTCAACAGTCTTTTGCTTCAATTGGTATCGGAGTTACCGTGGTCGTAGCTCAGCTACGCGGTAGAGGTGACCCGAAAGCAACTGGAAAAGCCGCTTCTCAATCGGTAATATTAGCACTCATGACCTCAATATCGGTTGCAATCCTCTGCTATATCTTCATGGAGCCAATACTTAAGATGATCTTCCAACTCTCAGAGCCTAAAGTATTTGAGTATGGTAGAACCTACTATATGTTCAACACTATTTCACTTCCTCTAATCGCTATCTACTCCATTGCTTCTGCTGCTATACGAGGTAGCGGCCATGCCACCTCATCACTGGCAGCTACCATCATTAACAGTGTATCACATGTCGGAGTGGCATATATCACCGTATACTGGTTTGATATGGGACTTACCGGTATCTGCGTAGCTTTAGTCTTCAGCCGTGTAGTCGCCGCTATTGTCGGATACACTCAGTTACGTAAAGGTAACAGCGATTTAGAGCGAAGTCGAATAACACTCAAGGTAGAGAAAAGTGTAGCAAAACCGGTCTTTAAGGTTGCTCTACCTATATTGATGGAGAATTTGTTTTTCTCCGGTGGGAGATTGGTTACACAAGCATTCTCGGTGGTTTATGGGACCAGCGCTGTTGCGGCTAATGGAATCGCCAACAACATTCACGGAGTTATGCTGGTACCGGCAATTACCGCGAGCAGTATAGCTCAACCCATAATCGGAAGGTACTGCGGTAAGGGAGATCTCAAAGGGGCTCATCGTAAAGGCAAACAGATATTAGTGATGACCATTATCTTGATGATATTTACCGCGATAGTGACTTTTTCCTTCATGAAACCATTGACTGGGTTTATGACAAATGATCCTGAAGTTCAGCAACTAGCCTATCCGGTCATAATCTCATACTGCTTAGCAATTCCCTTCTTATGGACCTTGGGATTTGTCATTCCGTCTATCCTTCGAAGCTCAGGGGACGTCAAGTTCACCTCCTTGGTCTGCATGGCTGCGATGGTGCTGATGCGTTTGACCACCGGTTATCTGCTAGCAATAGTATTCCGGGTTGGAATAATCGGAATCTGGTTTAGTATGTATCTTGATTGGATTGTGAGAGTTGTATTCTTCCTTCCTCGCTTCTTAAGCGGCAAGTGGTTGGAATTTAATGTACTGGATTAATCGATAACCGAACATCTATCGGTTTTTGTGTAAAGGAGGATGATATAGAAATGACAGATAAACTATTTAACTATCTCGATTCGCTAGGTGTGGATGTCAAGGGAGTAGGGGATCTCAGATCCTTTGATGACTCTCTGCGCGCTTCGCTGCCATTCGGTATCTCTTTCGGAATTGCTATCGACAAGGACATTGTCAGAAGGATTCCGGATGGCCCGTTCATGGACTATGTCGATGCCTATACAAATATTACCGACCGGCTGGACGATATAAGCCATCTGGTAACCAATTTCATAATCGAATCAGGTTACATTGCCATAGCTCAGGACAGAACATATGTTAACGAACAGATAAGCGCTTCAAAAAACGATACCGACAATCTCTATGGAAAGGCATATATGCCCCACAAGACGGTTGCAGCATCTGCCGGTCTTGGCTGGATAACTAAGAGTGCGTTACTAATAAATGACAGATACGGCAGTGCCGTGAGATATTCATCTGTACTGACTGATGCACCACTCGATGCATATGTCGGGAGATATGACTGCCGGTGTAATGATTGTAACATCTGTAGCGAAAACTGCCCTACAGGTGCCATCTATAGCAGAGTATGGACTTCTGAAACCTCAAGAGAGGAGCTGTTCGACTATGAATTGTGTCAGAAATCATTCAGAGATAGAGGAAAACTCATCAATGTACATACAGGAGGCGGCACATGTGGTATATGCATCGCAGTTTGTCCTCATACTAAAAAATACCTGAACAGCTAAAGATTCGGAAAAACAGGATTAATCTACTGTAGTAAGCGGGATATGTGAACTATCCCGCCTTTTTTCATATATTCTTTACCAGATGCTGCGTTTATCAGATGATTTCAAGATAATCTTTTGATGGCAAGCCCTTAAACTTTACAGTGGGTAACGTTTGATACCAGAACGCTACTGATGAAATATCATCCTGAAGTGGAAGATATCTACGTCCGCTTCTCCATCCCAACGCCTGAATCGTTACCGATATATCACTGTTGAACCTGATTGGGTCAGTTATATGAAAGCGATAGAGCCCGAATCTGAACTGACTGTCATAAAGAGAGTTGGGAGTAATGACCTGGGCTAAACCGGCATATGGAGTTGTAAATTCGACATAACGATCATGGGTAACAGGATCTTCAAAGTCATATGATCCACAGAAGTAATCTTCGGTTCCAGTCCCACAGATGGTCGGGTAATTGTCATCGCCATCAAGATAGAACTTAATTTCGCCTTCTCCCCACCAACCCGTGTTGTTTACGCCCCACGCCATTTAAGTACCC
>WRIP01000127.1 GCA_009782665.1 Oscillospiraceae bacterium | reverse complement strand
GGAGAGTGTACGAACTAAGCTGCCTGAATCAGTTGATTTCTATAACCTTTCGGAACTATATAAAATGTTTGCGGACAGTACACGAGTCAAGATACTATATAGCCTTTCATGTTCGACATTATGCGTGTGTGATCTGGCACAACTGTTGAACATGAGTGTCTCTGCAATTTCCCATCAGCTTAAGTCATTGAGACAGACTAATCTGGTCAGATATGAACGTCAGGGTAAGAATCTTTTCTACTCACTTGCCGACGATCATGTAAGAGAAATTTTAAAAAAAGGATTCGAACACATACATGAGTAACTGTGCAGAACAAAAAGGCACCAACTATATCTTCAGGCTAGAGGCACTGGATTGTGCCAACTGTGGAGCAAAGATAGAAAAAGCAGTGGGGTCACTTGATTACGTCTATGACGCTTCGCTCAACTTCATCACCCAGGTGCTCACCGTTACCGCTGACGACTCATGTGATGAGGATATTTTTGACAGGGTGACAGATATCGTACATCGGTATGAAGAGGATGTGATAGTAGTAGATATCTCTTCAGATGATGTTTTAAACACACAAAAACCGATATCTGACCAACTGCTTAAGCAGTACATACCGGTTGCAATCGGCTTGATACTGTATATCCTAAACCTGATAATCGGTGCGATATATCACCCAACTCTCCTGTTCACATTAACCATATATATCATAGCATACATATTGGCTGGATATGATGTGATTTTGGCTGCTGCTAAGAGTCTGTTGCATGCTGGATTGTTTGACGAACACCTACTGATGAGTATTGCCTCAATCGGAGCTTTCATCATTGGAGAATATCCCGAAGCTGTGGCAGTTATGCTGATATATAAGGTGGGAGAATTTCTGCAATCGGGCATGACCAATCGTGCTAGAATCTCAATATCAGACCTGATGAAGCTAAAGCCTGACTATGCTAACGTTATCCGCGACGGTCAGCCGGTCCGGGTAACTCCTGAACTGATAGCGGTCGGGGAAATTATATCGATCAGACCGGGTGAAGTGATACCACTGGACGGAATAGTAATAGAAGGCATGTCAACGATAGACAGTTCTTCACTAACCGGTGAATCTCTACCGACCGTTACCGGTCCAACCGATAATGTCATTTCTGGGACCCTAAATATTTCCGGGCTGCTAAAAGTTGAGGTAACTAAAACCTATCGAGATTCAACCGTAAGAAAAATCATGGATTTGACTGAGAATGCCTCAAACAAAAAGGCGACAATCGAACAATTCATAACCAAGTTCGCCAGATACTATACTCCCGCAGTGGTTGTACTAGCTCTGCTCACAGCCGTTGTGCCACCACTGTTCTCTGTTTTACCATTCAGTGAGTGGGTCAGACGTTCACTCAGTTTTCTGGTTGTTTCCTGTCCATGTGCATTAGTGATATCGGTACCTCTCGCATTCTACTGCGGAGTAGGTGTCGCATCAAAACAGGGTATTCTAGTCAAGGGGGCTAACTATCTGTATGCGCTGACTAAGCTTGAGGGTATCATTTTCGACAAGACAGGAACGCTGACCGGGGGTAATTTTCTAATAGATGAGATACTGCCTGCTGAAGGAGTGAACATGCAACAGCTGATTAGATATGCGGTAAACAGCGAAGTTTACTCGGTGCATCCGATAGCTGCATCCATCCGGGTTGACTACTTTCAATATATCGATACCGATTCGGTAACGGATTTCCTTCAACTACCTGGTCTTGGTGTCAGTGCAATGATTGACGGAAGACGTATATATGCCGGTAACTACATGTTGATGGAGCAGAATTGTATCCACTGTAGCCGACTCAATGAAGCAGATACTGTGGTGTACTTGGCTGCTGACGATAAGTATCTCGGAGCCATCATACTGTCAGATACAATCAAACGCGATGCACG
The DNA here is from genome assembly GCA_009782665.1 of Oscillospiraceae bacterium. Taxonomy (GTDB): domain Bacteria; phylum Bacillota; class Clostridia; order Oscillospirales; family Ruminococcaceae; genus WRIP01. Next base: position 2,791 of record WRIP01000127.1, on the reverse strand, counting down.
TGATACGATTATTCGACTCAGAAGACAGGGCATATCCGACATATATATGATGACCGGCGATAGCATAGCTGCAGCAGAATTAGTTGCGACACTGCTCGGTGGTAATATTACAGTAGCTGCCGAACTACTACCGGATGCAAAGCTTGAGCGCACCGAACGGTTACTTAAAGCGAAACAAAAAGATCGATATATAGCCTTTGTGGGTGATGGAGTTAATGATGCTCCGGTCATCTCACGGGTGGATATCGGTATTGCGATGGGTGCTTTAGGATCGGATGCTGCCATCGAAGCCGCTGATATCGTATTGATGACCGACCAACCTTCGAAACTGAATACGGTCATTGATATTGCCAGATTCACTAAGCGTATTGTATGGCAGAACATCATACTAGCACTCTTTGTAAAGCTACTGGTCTTGGTTATGTCTGTATTGGGGCTGGCAGGTATGAGCTATGCAGTTGTTGCCGACGTCGGAGTGGCTGTAGTAGCAATCTTTAACTGTATGCGTATATGGTCGGTTACGCAAAAGCGTAACTTCAAAACTTAATGTCCATTTATGTAAAATTTGTGTTACAATACAAAAAACAACCGCAACGACAGCGATGAATCCAACTGACTGTATATACGGTAAGGAGTGAAAGAGTGAATAAAGGGACGTTAACGGAAGGCACCATATGGAAGAAAATACTGATATTCGCACTGCCATTGATGGCTTCACAGTTCCTACAACAGTTCTATAACACCATCGATGCGATTGTGGTCGGAAACTATGTCAGCAACCAGGCCCTCGCAGCGGTCGGTATTACCGGTCCTATCGTCAACATGATAGTGGCCTTCTTTGCCGGTGTTTCTACCGGTGCTAGTGTCATTATCTCACAGTACACTGGAGCAGAAGATCATACCGGTGTTTCGGATGCAGTCCATACCTCTATGAGCCTAGCTATTCTGTTAGGAGTACTGCTATCATTTGTCGGTTACTTCGTCTCTCCCGGGATTCTCAAACTGATGAAGACACCGGAAGATATGATGCAGGATGCTGCCAGCTATCTTCGGGTATATTTTATAGGTTTGGTGGGTCTGACTATATATAACATAGGAGCGGCGATACTCAATGCATCTGGCGATTCTAAACGACCACTATATTTTCTCATCGTATCCACCATCTTTCATACTGCCGTAGTATATGTTTTAGTAGCAGTGTTTGACATGGGAATAGTCGGAGCCGCACTGGCGACCACCGCTTCACAGGTACTCTCCTCCATCCTCGTAGTAGTGTCATTGATGAGAAGTGATGGGTTCACCCATCTCAATCTAAGGGCACTGCGAATAGACAAATATATCGTAAAACGCATCACTTCGATTGGTATACCTGCAGCACTTCAGCAGTCTATCGTCAGCATATCCAACATCGTAGTCACCTCATACATCAACGCACTCGAGACAATAACAATTGCCGGATATTCAGTTGCGCAAAAGGCTGATGGTTTTTTAATGATACCCACCTTTGGACTGGGTCTGTCCACCACAACCTTTGTGGGACAGAACCTCGGTGCCAAGCAGGTTCAAAGGGCAAGGAAGGGTGTCTCCACCGCTATCATACTAAACCTTTCAATAACGGCAGTACTGTCGGTTTTCTCTGCTATCTTCATATATCCGTTACTCGGGATCTTTACATCCGACCAAGAGGTCATCCTGGCCGGTTATGATTTTTTGATGATCTATTCGGTGACACGAGTGTTACTGACCCTAACAAATATTCTACCAGGTGCCTTAAGAGGTTCCGGTGATGTCAAGGTTGCCACCTGGGCATGTATAGGCAGCTTTGTGGTACTCAGACAGATATATCTGGCGATTGTCACCAAGTATGTCTACTCTACCATATCTATAATGCTATGTTATCCTATTACCTGGGCTATTGCCGGCATCATCATTATCTTCCACTATCGACGCAGTGATTGGTCGGGATATGAACCCAAGGTATCAGAGCTGAGTACATAGTTGAAAGATGTATCAATTCAAAGTGTCTCGACCATAATAATATCTTTCTCTGTCCTTGATACTTCATTCATTTGTTTTGCTTTTTTGAAAGCATTTCATGAAAGTATGTGAAGCATGCTAGAAAAAATCATGCATTACAAAAAGGGAAAGTCTCGTTTTCGAATATCGGAGCGTTCAGTAAAACTACAAAACACTGTCATAATAATAAGAAAAAGGTCCACCAGCAGAAATGTTGTAGGGGGCCTTTTTTATACTTCATATGTTTTGCGGAAGATCTAGTGGGTTTAGAGACTTGGTATGTGTTCAGGAAGCCCGTCATGATATATAACCGTTGCCTCTCCTAAAATCAACGGTCTGACATAGTTAACGAACTCATCGGTGATATAATCTCCAGTCGGGTTGATCCATTCGGGAGGTACACTCTTTTTCAGATTAGCAACAAGAGCTACATCACAAAGCTCGGTGATGCATTGATATGGGTCATCGCTGACCCGCGTGAGTTGGATAAACTTTCCGCTATAGCCATCAGCTGCAGCTTTTACCGCTTCGGTACCGACATTGAACGCCTCATTCTGATCGGTAAGCGACGATATATGTGCTGCACAACGTTGTAATGAGCTGAACTCTATCGAACGCACCTTGACAGAGAGTTTTTCGGCCACTAGATTAGCAAGTGCTCTTGAGGTTCCGGTCAGCTGTGTATGCCCGAAGGAATCGGTAGTTCTGGCAAACAGATCACTCTCGCAGACATATTCACCTTCCGGTGTTTTGATGCCTTCCGATACCGCTGCAA
>WRIP01000126.1 GCA_009782665.1 Oscillospiraceae bacterium | reverse complement strand
TATACTTTGGGCATGAGATACATACCGATAATGTCGTATACTACCCATTGACCTTAACATTTACTTCGGTCGATAAACGGCTCTTCAAGGCAGAGTTCTTTCAACCGGAAGCAGACATAGAACTACCGGAAGAAACAGAGACAACGGAGGACGATATATGACGAACAACCCTAAAGTACTCGAAGCCTCTGTAACCATTAATATTGACCTAGATGATATCTGGCAGCTGCTGTTAAATAAGCAAACCCTGGAAACCATTACCTCACTTACCGTCCGTACAGACATTTCCTCCCGCGCGGAAAAGGGAAATGGTGTATTGACGATAGGTAGAGGGATATTCTTCATTAACTATGCCCCATACGATATTGTATTGAACGGAACTCAGGCTAAAATTCGCATACAGCTGATGAAGCTAGGTGAAGGTAGCTGTATCATGCTGGCCTGCCTGCTCTCTGACAACTCGATACTCGAGTTGTCAGATGAACGATTAGAAGAGTTTTTGAAAAACCTGAAGCAATTAGCAGAAGCCACTCAGACTAAAAGACCAGCGGTCGTTGCTGAAAGTCAGAATATATCTGAATCTTCGCATCATGAGGTACCACAAAAAGAGACGGTTGAAGCTACTCCCCTCATCTTCAGGGATATGACTATTGACCCACCGACCGACAAGAAACCTAAGAGAGTAAGAAGAGAAAAAAGGTCTAAACCGGTCACAGAATATGCCGAAGAACAACGGTTTCCCGATTATTTCGGTAGAAGGGTTCTAATCATAGTACTGCTGCTGTTCATGCTGTCATCACTGACACTCGCCACCTTTAAACGTTATCTGACCATCTATGACGACAGCCAGTATTTTGAACTGAGTGCTACGGTCAATCTGAAGAATGCCAAGGAGATTTCTTTCGGTGATAAAAAGAATAATATCTCCTATCTCTTCAGCTCCAACGGTATACCGTTAGATGATAACCGAGTAGTATATCGCGCAAGTCTCAAGGAAGGAGAGAGTAAACCAACAGAACTCATTATGGTGGAGTACTCCTCCTCCAGCCGAGTAAAAGCAGTAAGCTATCTGAATCTATACAATGTGTCAAACTACTACAACCTGCAGAGTTTCGATGCAGACCTCACCCCTGATATGACTATAGATGAAGCTACAAGAGAGGTGGGTATCCCCTTCTCGTTGTATAAGCGGTACTTTGATTCAAATAACTGTTACATTGAAGAGATACATTTCGGGTATCTAGATCCTACTGCCAACTTCAATGATGCCTGGCGTGGAGAGTATCAGGTTATCTTTAACCGAACCAAGGAAACAGTGGCTATAAAGAACTGGGGCTCTTATGATGGGTCGGATCCCACCATGAGAGGGTCAATCGAAGGTACCCCGTTCGCCAATCAATACGACAACTATACCGATTTTCTTAACGATCGATATCAATTTAGCCGTTCACAATTGCTGCTTAACAGATATAGTCTCGGTGATACTAAATTCTTCTTTGATGGAGAACCTCAGCATTACTCCAACAATTTCGGTTATCAGTTCTATAGTATCGACAGTCCCGAGATGATTGAGGATACCGATATACCGCTCTATCGTATATCTATAGGGTATGATAACAAAGGGGGCTTTCAGATGGCATCCTTCTCGAATATGAGATTGTATAACCGGGGAGGTACCTTGAAGGATTCTAACTATCGGCTGATTACGAGAGGCATGACATACAAAGAGGTGAGATCCTTAATGAACCTAGTACCCACCTCAATATATATTGACTCCGACTACTACTCGGTATGTTACGGTCGATTTTTGGATACCGAAGTTACCGACGAACAGTTTGAGGTTATCATTAGGTTTGGTCTAGAGGGTAATCTTGCTCATCGAGTACTGATAAATGCAGCAGTCTCGGAAGTCACAGATACGGTAAAAACAAACTAGAAATACTATCATACGGGAGCGACATCCATGCGAATTCGCAATCGCATAATGCAGATGATTGATGTCGAAAGACATTACTACAGTCACAAGAATGGTATATCGGTACTCATCGGTGTCAGTTTTTTTCTGCTGTCATTTAATATTATCTTTAATGCGTTCTATTGCTTCGGTGTGGCAGATGATGCCAGAAGTCTTCTATCCTTTAGGCAATCGATTTATTTGCTGGTTGGCTATCTGATACTTTTTTTCATCTATGCCACAATGATTAGGTATATTGGATTTTCCTATCCCATAGTACTCTGCTATACGGCTGTTTCATATATCGTAAATGCTGTCTCCGGATTTCTGGTCACAAAAGCTTCCTACTCGTGGACCCTCAATGTACTCATTGATAACCCGGTAGGGTTTGAAGCATATGCTAGAAGAGCATATCAGGAAGCCTATTCTAATATAACCACGATCATTGTTGCATATCTCATTATCTCATTGATCCCAGCTTTCAGACGACGCAGCTATCTCCTAGGTCGTCTCTGGTTCTTTAATCTGCTCACCCCTCTCTTGGTGTTACCTCCTATGGTGCTGGTTATCCTATTAGTGCCGGAAGAAGAAAAACTCGATTATGCATATACGAGTATAGTTGCATATATATCCCTGATGGCATTCTATTCTGTCAGATACCTGCTCAAAACTCTTTATTACCTGCTTCTATTCCCATCGCGAAGACGGATGAAGTTAGTTAAACTCTCTTCTAAGCGGTATGGGAAGTTAGTTAATAGAAAACCCGGATTGTTTAAACGTCATATCCCTTTGCTGAGTGAAAACGTATTTGACAATCAAGAGCTGTCCAACGTGACCGAAGCGACCGTAGGGAGTGCAGAGCCGACCGAGGCGACCGTAGGGAGTGCAGAGCCGACCGAGGCGACCGTAGGGAGTGCAGAGCTTACCGAGCTGACCGAAGGGAGCGTAGGGAATGCAGAACCGACCACGGCAACCAACGGAAGTGCAGAACAAGTACAAAGCGAGGACATCGAGAATGAACCATCGGCAGAGAAAGACTTCTCCGAGCCGATGCCGTACTCGATAGCGGTTATGGATATTAACCCAAATGAAACTGAATCAGATGTAGATAACACAATAGGACCGGAGGATATACCATCTGTATCCTTGAGTAATCTAGAAGATGTACAAAAAGAATCAGATGACATCAATCAATCGGATATACCAATCGATATAGTTGAAATAGAATCTGATGAGGAAATAAATGTAGCTACATCTGATGAGGATAATGCAGGCACAACAGAAACTACAGACGATACACAACAAGAAAAGATTGACGAAGAAGATGATGAGCCACAGCTAGGCGATGATATAATCGAGTCTTCTATTACTGATGAGGTAATTGAAGACACATCAGATGAAGTGAGCGTAGTGAATGAAACGAGTGAAGATGATAAATCAGACTCTGATAACAATAGTGAACAGCACGAAGAAACAGATACGAAAACAGATTCGAAAACAGAGAGCGATGATACCGACGATATTCCCGAAGAGACTAATGATGATCCTACCGTTGAATTAATCGAAGAAGTTGTAGATGAAACCAACAATATTTCCGAAGCGTCTGATAATGATTCTGTCGTTGAATCTGAAGAAGATACTATAAATAAAACGGATGATGAAGAACAAGAGATTATAAATACTGAACTGTCTGAGTAGTCACTCTAGACTAAATACTTTGTTATCATTAAAGAGAGTATAGCCCATATATAACCACGCCAAAGACTGCTCTTTCTAACGGAGAAAATATGAAAGAAACGCAACAAACAAGGATTACTAGACGTAACCTTTTAGTTATTTGCATAACTGTTGTTTGTTGTGCTTTACTTTTTAGTCTTATCGGTATCACATTCCTTGATTCGGATGTTACTTCAAGGTTTACACGAGAGATTATAAACGATAGTTATGATACATATACCATTCCTTTATCTGAAAATAGTGTTATTCATCAGACGATTTGCATTTCCGGTAAGGTATATGGATTCAGACTTCCGCTTTCTTTTGTTTCGATTAGTGCTGATGGTGTGTCAACTGAAAGCAGTATACCTAACGGGGAAATATCTGTTTCTCTATATGATTCGAATGATAGAATGATCTCACACAGCAACGTTGATATGGCTGATATCATCGACGGATTCTTTCATAACTTTATTCTGGATGAAGCTGTAGTTGCTGACGGGACTGAGATGTACACTCTACATATCCAGGCATTTCCTGAGGGTGATAATACCGTTGTCTTAAGTAAAAGTTCCAAGTCGGTTGGGGATACTGATGAATATGAGCTTTCGAGCTTTGTCCTCTTAGAGAATACTCAATCTCAGGAGGGTATATTGGCGTTACAGTATATCGTTGAATACTGCGGGAACATTATATACACTCCGTATATATTAATGTCTGCTTTACTCACAGTATTTATTATTGTCCTGTATCTGCTCATCTTTGTGTATAAAGCAGCTATCCACAAAGTATTCTTTTTCGCTTGTTTGGTTTTGGGAACGATCTTCATATTCATCATTCCCTTCAGAACTGCTCCCGACGAGTATGTGCATATTGCCAATGCATACAGTTACTCAAATCGTGTCTTTGGTATTAAGGACAAGAACGGAACACTCTATCTCAGAGAAGGCGATGATATGTTTCTAGCAACATATGATTATGATGCTACCACTGTATTCGCATACCGCGAGATAACAGAACAGCTCTTCTCGAAAGCACCACCTGGTCC
>WRIP01000125.1 GCA_009782665.1 Oscillospiraceae bacterium | reverse complement strand
AGCTGCTAAGACTCTGGATTATTCTCTAATAGATGAAAAGGGCAATATCTTTGAGAGTCGTTATCGCGGACTTAATGTCTATGACCTATTTGTGGAAATTGGGCTTAACTCTAATGCTTCAGATGCCATCTTCTTTGATGGAGATGGTAATACTCAAACCGTTTCCCTCTCAGAATTGAGAAAGAGAAACTTCTCTAATATAGTATCTCCTGAAAAAGAAACCGCATTCCCAATGCTAGCTTTTGGGGTGGGAATTGTCGGCGAAGATATTATGGTCGGGTTACCGCTGGTAAAGGATGAAAAGGCAGCAGGATTTGATGATTCATTTGGAAATTATGGTGGTCCGCTAAAGCTCATTATACCTAACTCAAGCTTTTCCATGGATAATATCGTCGCTGTTGAAATTACTGCAAACGATATTGATTCATGGGGTCATGCCATGAGTGATATATATAGTGAGTTCCTAGAACATACACTGACACTGACCATTAAGAATGATGATAGTGAGTATGTTTACGATTTTACCTTAGCTCAGATAGAGAGTATGTTTGAGATTATCGTAAGAGACAGTTATACCGTGCTGGATATTGGGGAGTGTGAAGGGATTGACCTGTATAAATTCATTCTGCGGTTCGCAGGTGATCTGCTGGGTATGGATAATCCAATCTCCATCACAGCTGTGGCCTCTGACGGGTACATGAACGACCTGTTATCGGTGTTCTTCCTTGAAGGTATGCAGCTCGGGATCCCGGATGAAGATGGTAACCGAAAACCTCTCATCATCGCCTATGCCGTCAATGGACTGCCTTTGGTGGATAATGAGAACCATGAAGGATATACCGGAATGGTTGGCAACATGGGGGGACCGCTCAGGGTAGTCGCCGAATCCAATCAAGGCGCATCGGTTAAATATCTGACCCGATTGACAGTAGTACTACCCGGTTCGGATGATCTTGAATCATACATTAATGTTAAGCGAATCGCTGATCTCGAAGCAATTACTTAAACTATCCCAGATATTCAGTCTGAACATATATCGGAGAACTCATGAAAAGACCGTTGATGCTTATATTACTTTTTATCATTCTCTTAGTCCTCGCCTTTATTATGGCGATGTGTATGGGGAAGTATTCCGTCACACCACTAGATAGTCTCCGTATCATTTTCTCTAAAACTGAGAACATACCCGAGATGAGTATCAATGTGGTACTGGGTTTGAGATTACCCAGAATTCTTGCCAGTATGCTGATAGGAGCTGCACTCTCGGTCTCGGGAACGGTATATCAGAGTGTGTTTCGCAACCCGCTAGTGTCTCCCGACTATCTCGGAGTCACCGGAGGTGCGACCGTGGGTGCCGCAGCAGCCATATTGCTATCGATGGGTACCATATATATCTCCCTCTTCGCATTTATCGGTGGCATTGGAGCGATGATGCTCACCATGTTGATCCCGGTATTATTACGCAATAACGCAAATGTAATGTTGGTAATGGCCGGTATTATAGTGGGAGCGGCTATGTCATCGATATTGGGTTTTCTGAAATATATAGCGGATTCCGACAGTCAACTCGCCTCGATAGTCTATTGGACCATGGGCAGTTTCTCATATATCTCGATGTCGGATCTCTTAGTAGCAGTTCCCATCATACTAATCCCCATTCTATTCCTTATGTCGATCTCCTACCAAATCGACATACTGTCGATTGGTGAGGATGAAGCTAAAACATTGGGGGTGAACGTAACGTTGGTACGTACACTGGTATTACTCTCGGCTACCCTCATAACCGCCTGTTCGGTTTGTCTTGCCGGAACTATCGGTTGGGTAGGGCTCATCATACCACATCTCGGGCGGTTGCTGGTGGGACCCTCGACTAAACGATTGATTCCTCTGGCTGCCGTTACCGGCGCACTCTTTCTGCTAATTGTTGATACTGTCACCAGAACCATAAGTACTACTGAAATGCCGGTGAGTATTCTGACCGGAGCTCTCGGAGTTCCCTTCTACTGCTGGTTACTATATAAGCAGAGGAAGGAGCTCATATGATCTATGAGATACAGCAACTGAACTACCGTTACCCCAGCTCCGACCGCATGATACTGTGTGATATCGATATGTCGGTGAGTGGTGGTGAGATACTCACAATCCTCGGCAAAAACGGAGCCGGCAAGAGCACTCTCCTTATGTGTATGCTACGGCTACTCAAACCTGCGAGCGGAAAGATTATGCTAGACGGAAGCAACATAAATGATCTGAGCGAACGTGATATTGCAAAAACAGTCGGATATGTTCCGCAGATTCATATCCCCTCATTTCCCTTCAGTGTGCTGGAGTTCGTCATGATGGGAACTGCCTCAGGGTTGGGATTCTTCGAAAAACCCTCAAAACGCGAACGCGAAATCTCGTATCAGGCACTTGAGGCACTCGGCATCGATTCGTTATCCGACAAACCATATACCAACATCAGTGGTGGCGAACGCCAGAAGGCGACCATTGCCAGAGCCATAGTCTCAAAGCCGCAGGTCATTTTGTTTGACGAACCGACAGCACATCTCGATTACGGCAGTCAACTATTGGTACTCAAAACCATTAAAGAACTCAGCGAAAAAGGATTCTCGATAGTCATCACTACACACAACCCCGATCATGCACTGCTGCTAGGGGGACAGTCAGCTCTGATGTCGAGTGAAGGTAGCCTGGTTGTTGGCAAAACCGACGATATTCTGACACAGGAAAGCCTATCGCGTATCTATGATACGGACATCAGACTAGAATACATTGATACACTTTGCCGAAAGGCATGTATATATTCAAATCTATAAGAAGGTGGAAAATGAAAAAGGAAAGTAGCAAAAGATTCTTAGCGTTAATGTTAGCGATAATGCTATTGATATCGCTCACATTCGTCTCCTGTAAGAAAGAAGAAGAACCGGAACAAGAAAAACCGACAGTAGTTGAGACAACTAAACCCGCAGATGAAACCCCGGTACCGGAAAATAACTCTGCTTTGGAAGAGGTAAAAGGAGTTACCATACCCGCGTTTGAGTTGTTCATAAACGGAGTATCAGTTACTCAGGACACGATGGCAGCCTATCCGGTCTACAGTGTGGCTGCAACCTCGGTTAACAGTACCGGAACAGAATCAACAAGCATATACATCGGATTTTCATTTCTTGATCTACTGGATGCCGCAGGACTGAAGGAACAGTATGTATGGCTTCAGGTCGTCGCAGATGACGGATATGCCGTTACTCTGACCGGCGCTGAGGTCATGGAAGAAACCAATATGATTGCAATGACCAAAGATGGCTCACCATATGCGGTAGCACCCTGGTTTGCACCATGCTCCAATCCGGTTACCGGAAACTATCTCAAGAATGCAGTTTCGATACTACTTAATACAGTAGAATCGGCACCCGATATGTCACATACAATGTCGAGTAACGATGCTCAAGATGCTGAAGGTCTACCGGAAATCCAATACAGAACGGATAAGGTTGAGTTTGCTCCCTACTGCTTTAAGATTAATGGGCAGGATGTAACTAACGAAACCCTTGAAGGTCTGAGAATCTACAAGATTGCCCCTATTGTCACTAATAACAAGGGAGAAACCGAAGAACGCAACTACACTGGATATAATCTGATGGATGTACTAAACGCTGTGGGAGTCGGAGATGCCACCAATGTCAAGGCGGTTGCCAACGACGGATTCGAATCGGTTTTAACCGAAGAGATGATTAACAGTGAGTATACTCTTATTGCTATAGAGTTTGAAAAAGAGGTCGGAGAAGATGGTACCGTGTGGATTGCACCATGTGCGCAGACCACTGCGGGCAGTTATGTAAAATTAGTTGTCAATATCATAGTCGAGTAGTATATGAAAAGAATAGTATTATACATCTTAATAATTCTGAGTCTGCTTCCCCTTACTTCCTGTAAGGGGACAGTAGATTCAAAGTCTGTTATACTGCCAAAGCCCGAAGCAGATAGCGACAGTATGTTCGGTGTGGATAAGACTGTTAACATGTCGACTATCGACAACTATCTATCACGTGATGATGTCGTATATATCGATGTGCGAATGTTATTTGATCCTGCTCAGTTTGGTGATATTGGTGGCGATGCGGATCTGTCACGCACCATTTCGGGGTTTCGGGTAGTACCCTATCCATTTATTGCTACTCTGCAACAACTCCCGGTTGAAGGTGCCTATAACGGCAACTGTCTCTATGAAGTAATCTGGAACAATTCAGGACAGATAGAATCTATTAAGGCGAACTATGCCGAGTCGGATATTATACTATCGGAATTGTTCCCACAGGATAAGGCGATTTTCCTGATGTGCGGTGGCGGTGGGTATTCCGCGATGATGAAGTCGTTGCTGATATACCTTGGTTGGCAGGAGGATATGATATATAATGTGGGAGGAAACTGGAACTATACCGGTGCTAACACACTGGAGTTGGTGATATATCCTGAGGATGCTAATGATCCGAAGATATATGCCACCTGGCGTGCCGACTATACATATATAGAATTCTCAAGGCTCCAAAGGATTAATGGATAAAATGACAAGAGTACTGGCTATGGTAATAGTATTACTGTGTGTAGTGTTTTTGTTCGGTTGCACGGGAAATAATCCGACAGCTGATATGAATCAACTCGACGGGAGTTGTGCGACTGAGCTGTCATATACTCATTATACAATCGGAGGAATCACCGAAACATATGCCGCACTCATAATCTTTGAACAGAGCGTTTCTACCTTTACCGC
>WRIP01000124.1 GCA_009782665.1 Oscillospiraceae bacterium | reverse complement strand
GTTCATTGATTAGAACTATCCCAATCAGTTAGACTATATAACCACTTTTTTAGGTCTTCCACGTTTTCGTGGCATAGTACCCGGTATTTCTAGAATACCTAAATACTGAAGAATCTCTATGTACGATTTGTTTAACTTGATAAGTTTCCAATCACTATCTTGCACCTTAACTTTCTTGGCTCTCTTCAGGATAGACATGATCTTCTTGTAGGTCATTTGATGCAGTAACTTCGGTTTATCGAATTCTTTGAGTAATCGGAAAGTGAGCAATGTCGATAGGAAATCACAAAACTCACTGCCTATAACAGAATAATCATCATGAACTCGAGTTTCATCAAACTCACATGCTGATTTGTAGAATCGTACTGCGATTTCTATCTCCCATCTTTCTGAGTAGGCTTTGTAAACGATTTCAGGTTGAAGGTCCAGATCACTCTCCAAGACAATCGTACCGAATGAAGGTTGTCTCTTCAGGAACTTTTCATGGTCGTAGGTCCCTTCCTTTTTAGCTTTCCTGAGCCAAGTATGTTCTTCCTGTCCTGCCATACTTGATTCTCTAAATGAGTATACCCATTTATTGATACCACTGCACTTTTCTTTTTTGTATGTTATTCCTTCATACCCGGTAAGAATACCTGTAAAACTGTACATGTCATGCGTCTTTATTAGTTTCGAATTACGTTTGATGGGATTCAAGTAATGTAAATCAGGATTTTCCTTAAGTTGATCCTTTATCGCTGAAGCAGGTAATCCTTTGTCAGCGACAATAATTCCCTTCTTTATCCCATTTTCTTTGATAAATTCATCATATGCCGTAACATCCAGCATGTTTCCGGGGAAACATTTAGAACATATCGGTTCCATGAGTTCAAGATCAAAGGCGAATACTACACTGATATCTCGAGTACCTTTCGTTTTAGCTTTCCTTGAAAAGTCTGATAGTGTATTTACTTTTGACTCATTAGATTTCAATGTACCATCAATCAAAAGATGATGATCTGCATTAACGGCTTGAGCTCTATATTGCATAAAAGCAATGATTCTGGAACATGTCTTTCCAAGGCTATTCAGCAATGTACTGACTGTATTCTTTGAAAGAGCAACTCCGGGATATAGTTCTGAAAGAAAACTTGTCTCATATGCTTCCTTCAGTTCATAGTCCTTGATCCCGGGCATACATACCCTAAGTATCGATATGACATATATCTGAAGCATATCATGATGGTTATAGACCTTAAGTAATTCTTCCTTAATATCTGCAAAGATCTTATCGCAAAGTACAACATTAGCCCATTCCTTCAGATCAACACCACTCATAAATACAGAGGAATTATCATCAGGAGTTATCGGTACATACTGTAAATCTACAATATGTCCAATAGTAGGACCGTTAACCGGTAAATGGCGACCATCTTCAGTAGCTTTACATCCTATACGTTGGCGTACACCATAGTGATCTTTATTCTTTCCATATGCGATGACTACGGTATTAGTCGGTCTTGGTACATTCAATATTTCTTGTGGTATTGGCATGTAATACCTCCAAATATATAGTCTTATTGCTCTATATATTAGACTATATTTCAGGAAAATGCAATACCGTTTGTCGATGTTTTTATCGAGTTTATTTGTCAAAATGTACTATATTTGAGAGAATTGGAACCTCTTAGCTTTGTTTATACTTCGAAAAGACCATAGATAAGCTCATGTTTGTGTTTTTTCGCAGAAATATATAGTCTAATTCGTTGGGAAAGTTCTAATCAATAATGATATATGTATCATAAGGCATAAGGAATCAAAAGAAACATATAGTATTGAGGATCTAGACTATAATACGATAGTATATAGAATTGAAAAATACTGCCAATAATAATCGGGTAGTTATTATGATTCTATCCAAGGCTATCTCTGTTTGAGTGTAATATATACTACTATCACTTTCTATGTCGTTTAATGTTTCGTTAAAAACTCTGTTCTCAGGCTCTGTAACGAACTATTACTCCGGTACTAAACAACAGGAATTCCTGTGGGCAATAATGCTCTATCTGCTGATAACAGTTGCCCTTTGTTGCATAGTCATAACTCAATATTTGCGATCACATCGGATATTGTAAGATCCTGCTCAAATGCGATTCTAGCTAGATCTTCATACTCAGGTTTAGTCTTAGTAATCCCATATCCGAATGATTTCTTAACACCAACCCGACCATACTGAGTCTCAACGTCATATTGCTCACGCTCAAGTATATATCGTCTAAACTGCTGCTCCCTTACCCCTAGTGTTGAGGTATGCTTAAAGATAAGGGTTAACAGATGTACTCGGTTGACAGGTTTGCATAAACAATTGAGCATTATGCCGGCTCGATTTTTCTTCATACCGATAGCTGTTGTGTATACATCCAAAGCACCTTCTGCCATTAATCGCTCAGCAGCAAACGCAATTGCCTCAGGGGTCATATCATCCAGATTACAACTGAGTTCAATAATCTCTTCTGTATTGTCTGACTCTATATCACCCCAATATGCTCTTACACAGTTCGCTTTTTCAAAATCTTTCGTACCCATTCCGTATCCAATTCTCTCTACCTTCATTACAGGCATAACGGTATAATCCTCTACATAATGCTTGAGGATAGCAGCACCGGTAGGTGTACACAATTCTCCCTTGGTCGTATCGCTATAGATAGGAACAGACCTTAGAATCTTAGCTGTAGCTGGTGCTGGGACTGGTAACAAACCATGTGCACAACGAACGAATCCGCTACCGGTATTTATTGGTGAAGAAATTATCTTTTGAGGTCCTAGTTGTTCAATGAGCATAGCGACACCGACTATATCGGCAACCGCATCCATCTGACCCACCTCGTGAAAATGTATCTGCTCTATCTCAACACCATGTACATAACTCTCTGCCTTAGCTATGAGCATATATATATCTAGGCTATCTGCCTTGACCTTATCAGATACATCGAGATGGCCAATGAGATGTTTAATTGCCGCATAATCATTGTTTATATGCTCGTGAGTGTGACTGTGCTTACCTGAATGGTCATGTGAATGCTCACGGCCATGTGAGTGATCATAATCATGAGAGTGCTCATGGTTATGTGAGTGCTCGTGAGTGTGACTATCATCAGATATTTCTTCCTTACCTCCAACAGTGACTGTTACATGTGTACCATTGATTCCGCATTTTTGTACATTGTTGCGACTCACGTAAACTCCTGGTATACCGACAGAGTTTAGTTTTGTCAGAAAGTCGTCGGGATTATCGCATAGTTCAAGCAATGAGGCAAAAAGCATATCGCCAGCTGCACCCATATTACATTCAAAATATAGTGTCTTCATAGATTTGGTACTATCCTTTCTTATGGTTAATCATACTCGCTAGGTATCCGGCACCGAACCCGTTATCGATGTTGACGACACTCACACCACTGGCGCAAGAGTTGAGCATCGAGAGTAAAGCGGTTACACCTCCGAATGAGCTCCCGTATCCTACGCTGGTAGGTACCTCTATTACCGGACAGTCCACCAAACCTCCGATAACACTCGTGAGTGCTCCTTCCATACCGGCAATTGCAATGACTACCGATGCATTCATCAGATCATCTAGTCGACTCAGTAACCGGTGAAGTCCAGCTACCCCTACATCAAAGATGCGTTCAACCTCATTGCCTAATGCCTCAGCGGTAACTGCTGCTTCTTCTGCAACCGGGATATCACTGGTACCACCGGTAGCAACAACAATTTTACCTATACCATCTGGCTCGGGTAGTTCACCTATGATAGCTATCCTCGCTTTATCATAATAGGTGAAAGCTAGTGATTCTTTAAGAGCTTCAGCAGCCTCAGGTGAAAGTCTGGTGATTAGGATCAACTTCTGATCCTTCTCGATCATTGCTTTGGTAATACCCAGTATCTGCTTGTTTGTTTTCCCGGCTCCATAGATGACTTCGGGTATCCCTTTCCTTAGTTCACGATGGATATCAAGCTTGGCATATCCCAAATCTTCGAATGGTTCGGTACGTAGTTTCAGCAATGCATCCTCTACCGATATCCGGTCGTTCTTCACGTCTTCTAAAAAAGTTAATGTCTCTTGTTTGTTCATACTGCTACCGTCCTGTCAAATCTAATAGTAGATCGCTAAAAAATGGAGTTAGTGCCTTTATAATGTCTTCCCTCTTCTCGATAACACATGTAAGGGATGCGGATGGAAACTGTAATCTGGTTGCGTCTGCAAAAATACGGACACGAAAATCACTAAAACCCATAGCAAACAATACATCTTCTGCTCCCTCAATTCGTGTTAGCAGCTCTCTCGTAATTCTGTTACCGGTAGGAATACGTGTCGCCAAACAGGCGTAGGCAGGTTTATCCCAAGTAAACAATCCCATCTGTTTGGATAACCGACGTATTTCATCCTTTGAGAGGTTACACTCCCGCAGTGGAGAACGTACACCAAGAAGTTGTAGTGCTCTCATACCCGGGCGGTCATCAATATCGTCTGAAGCATTGGTTCCGTCTGCTACCAGAGGATATCCGTCAATCGACGCTTGTTTGATTATACTCTCAAAAATCATAGTCTTACAGTAGTAACATCGTTCCGGTGGATTTGACACAATCGATTCGCAAGCCAGTACCTCAGCCTCGAGTATGGTCAAATCTCCTCCTATTGTTTCAGCTAATCGTTTGGCATCTTGTAGCTCAAAGTTAGGTTGGAATTCTGATTTGACATAGTATCCCTTAACCTTTGCATCATACTTAATGGCAGCTGCGAGCAGAAAGGCAGAGTCAACTCCGCCTG
>WRIP01000123.1 GCA_009782665.1 Oscillospiraceae bacterium | reverse complement strand
AGAAAGAGGATTCTCATATCACCTTGATAGTAGCCTTGACATGAGAATGTCAAAGAAAGGTCTTTCGGCTAAAGATATCATCAATGAATGGGATGAAGCCGACTTGAAGACCATTATACAGCAATACGGTGAAGAAAGATATGCAGGATATATCGCCAGAAAAATCATTATAGAACGAGCTAAAAAAACTATCGAGACTACAGGAGAATTCAGAGATATCATTATTTCCGCTCTACCTCCTGAGGTAAGACGAAACCAAAAGAATCCAGCTAGAAAAACATTTACAGCAGTTAGAATAGCCACAAATGACGAACTGGAAACGATAAAAGAGGGTATAGGCGCTATATTCAACATGATGAATTCAGG
Organism: Oscillospiraceae bacterium; assembly: GCA_009782665.1. GTDB lineage: Bacteria > Bacillota > Clostridia > Oscillospirales > Ruminococcaceae > WRIP01. Next base: position 4,465 of record WRIP01000123.1, on the reverse strand, counting down.
AGCCAGATTACTGGTAATCTCCTTTCATTCACTCGAAGACAGAATAGTCAAACGTCAGTTTGCTGAATTATCCAGCGGATGTGTATGCCCACCGGATTTTCCGGTATGTGTCTGTAATAAGGTTCCAAAAGCAAAACTGGTGGTCAGAAAACCAATAATAGCATCTCCGGAAGAACTGGAAATAAACAAGAGAGCCAGAAGCGCGAAGCTTAGAATACTGGAAAAGATATAAGAGGGTTAAAATGAGAACGGCAGCATACGATTTGAGTAGATTTGCTCCGGTACCTGAGGTGAATACACCAAAGGTGAGGATAATCGACAATCCGTCACAGAAACGGCGTATTAAGACCTATCGACCGCATCTAATCACGGTCTCTGTTGTGCTGTTTCTTTTGATGTCACTCACCGTCTACACCAATATGCAGTTAGATCTGACGAAAGCAGAGATTGTCAAGAAAAACCAGGAGTTTGCTCGATTAGAGAATGAGTATTCATACCTAAATTGTGAAATGGAGAACCTTATTTCACTGAAGAATGCCACCAACTATGCGGAGAACGAACTGGGGCTTGTAAAGATCTCACCGAGTCAGATAGAATATCTGAATCTACACAGTGAAAACACAATTGTTGATACTAATCAACACCAAACCTCAAATAATGTATTTGCTCGTATCTATCAGACATGCTTAAGACTACTGAGTGAACACTAGCCGGAGTATATGAATGGAATATGCATTGAAAAAAAGAAAAAGTGCATTGTCTACAAAGAGGAAGATAACACTAATAGCAGCTTTCATCTTTGCTTGCTTTGTTTTCATAATTATACGACTCGCAAAAATCTCAATAACTGAGCACGATAAATACACCAAGAAGGCGATATCGCAGCATCTGCGTGACAGTACAATACTACCGAAACGCGGTAGCATATATGACAGAAACATGAATGTGTTTGCAGAAAGTGCTGCATGTTATACTGTGGCCATTTCTCCAAAACGTATTGTTGAAGCTAACCGCGACATTATCGCAACCAACCTGTCTGAGATTCTCGGTGTTACATATGAAAATATCTACGACAGATTCTCGGAGGATACCTACTATTCCGAGATTATGAGGAATGTTGACACTCCGCAGATAAAACAGATTGAGATGTTTATCGCGGAGTCTTTTAATCAGGATAAGAGAATAATTACCGGGATAGATATCCGTGAATCCTCCAAACGGTTCTATCCCAACGATGAAATGGCTTCGCATATCATTGGATTCGTTGGCCGGGACGGATACGGTTTGTGCGGTTTGGAAAGCTATTACGATAAAGAGCTCAGCGGGGTGCCCGGTCGCCTTATAACCGCACAAAACGGTATCAGCAGCGAGATGTACTACGATGAGCGAGCGGAATTCTACGCAAAAGAAGGGAATAGTCTAGTTACCACAATAGATAAGGTGGCTCAGCACTATCTCGAGACTATCTTAGAGAATGCGGTGAAGGAGCACAATATCCAAAGTCATGCAACCGGAATCTTTATGGATGTCAGCAACGGTGAGATTTTGGCTATGGCGAGTAAAACCCAGGGTGGAAGCTATAATCTTAACGACCCGTTTACTATAATAGACCCTAGGATTATCTCAGCACTCGAGATCATGACCAACGACGATGAGCGATATAACACAATTGTCACCGCTCTGAATGAACAGTGGAAAAACAAAGCCATTGCGGATCTCTACGAGCCCGGTTCGGTGTTTAAGGTCATAACCGCCTCTACTGCACTCGAGACTAACTCAGCATCTCTATCCAGTCAATACTACTGCAATGGTTCTTTTAAGGTTACCGAGGAGGTAACTATGAGATGTGCCATCACGGCACATGGTCAGGAAACCTTTGCGGAATGCTTAATCAACTCCTGCAACCCCGGGTTTATCCAGATAGGTCAGCAGATTGGGCGACGGAATTTCTATAGTTACTTCAAAAATTTCGGATTCACTGCTCCGACTGGAATTGATCTACCTGGAGAGGCTCAGAGTCTCTACTACACCGACGATCGTATGGGTATAGTAGAACTGGCCAGTGTATCATACGGTCAATCTAACTCTATCACCCCTATCCAGATGATTACCGCATTTGCTGCTGTAGTGAACGGCGGAAATCTGGTACAGCCTCATATCGTCGACAGAATTATGGATAGTGAAGGTAATATCGTATACTCCTTCACCGAGCCGGTCAAACGCCAGGTCATAAGCAACGAAACATCCTTTGAAGTCCGCTCGATTCTAGAGAAGATAATCAACAGTCAGAACAGCGCATATGTCGCGGGATACAGGCTGGGAGGTAAAAGTGGTACAGCAGAGAAACTCTCCGCTCAGAGTGAATCTTTGGATGGTACGCGCACCTTCATCGCATCCTTCTGCGTATTCGCACCAGCTGACAATCCGAAATATATACTGTTGTTACTATTTGATGAAGCCAAGAGTCATTCTATCTACGGCACTACTCTAGTCGGTCCTGCCTGTGCACTACTAATGTCGGATCTGTTACCGTATTTTGGCATCGAACCGACCTATACAGCCGAAGAGATGATGAGAACCGATGTTGGGGTACCCAATATTAAGGGAACTCTACTCAGTGTGGCAATATCCGAGCTGAATAAAAAGGGATTAAACTATGAGGTCGTAGGGGAGGGGACTAATGTCACTCTCACCACACCACAATCCGGGTTTGCCGTGCCTGTAGGTTCCACTATCTATCTATACACTACACCAGAACCGGTGGAAGAATATGTTGAGATGCCGGATATCATAGGAGAATCTATACAATCTGCAACCGAAGTGTTGCGAAATTTAGGAATAAATATTCGTGTACAAGGTACCACAGAAGGCTGGGTGGTAGCAAATAAGCAGACCGTTGCTGCCGGCACAGAGGTTGCCAAAGGAACGGTTGTTACGGTGAACTTCATTGCAGGTTCAGCCACAGACTAGAGGAAAATACGTGAAATTACTACAATTACTCCGGGCTATTGGTCAGACAATTGATACTGAAGATTGCGAAGTCACCTCGGTAGTTATTGACTCACGCAAGGTGACCGAAGGTTCGCTTTTTGTCGCCATACAAGGGGGGAAGTTTGATGGTCATACAGTAGCTGCTGACGCACTTAAAAATGGTGCAGTTGCGGTAATAACACAACACTCGATGAATCTGGACCGTGAAGTCACTGTAGCTGATACGAGAAAGGCCAATGCTTTGCTGTGTTCGGCATTTTTTGATAACCCGGCAGATAGGTTGAGGCTGGTTGGTGTAACCGGAACTAATGGTAAGTCGACTATTACCAGTCTAGTTAAACAGTCGCTATCCTATTTAGGTCATATGGCAGGTCTTATTGGCACTATTCAATATGAGATAGGTGATAGAATAATACCTTCTAAATTCACCACACCTGAACCTTGGGATCTATATGCATTACTTGCAGCGATGGTTAAGGCAGGTTGTGAATTTGCAGTCATGGAAGCATCCTCACAGGCACTGTCACAGATGAGACTCTATGGTTTAGAGTTTGAAGTTGCTGCCTTTAGCAATCTCACACGTGATCATCAGGACGTACATAAGACGATGGAAGACTACTTTGATGCCAAACGTATACTATTTAAGAATGCAAAAACGGCAGTGATTAATATGGATGATGAATATGGCATAAGGTTAGCTCAAGAGTTTGCCGACCGAACCATAAGCTACTCTGGGTCTAGTGATAGCGTTGACTATACCGCGAAAAACATTGAGTATACTATTAATAATGTTAAATTTGCGGTCAGTGGATATAGCTTTATCTCACGAGTGAAGTTCTGTATCCCGGGATACTATTCGGTACAGAATGCACTTGCTGCATTCTGTATACTTACAGCTCTTGGCATTGATAAGACGGATGCAGCAGAATCAATTTCATCGGTCAAGATGATAAAAGGTAGATGTGAAACGTTGTATCAGGGTACATATACCGTCATCTCGGATTTCGCTCATACAGAAGATGGACTATATCAGTTAGCCAGCAGTCTTAAACCCTATGTGGAGGGAAAACTCATCATGTTATACGGTTGTACGGGTGAACGTGACAGTGGTAAAAGACCGGATATGATAAGAACCACCGGAGCTATCTCCGATATCATTGTCCTGACCTCAGATAACCCGAGATCTGAAGACCCGAACGAAATAATAGCCTCACTGACCGAGATACTCGACAAAGAAACCAAAGAATATTATACTGAACCGGATAGAGAAAAAGCGATAAAGCTCGCTCTGTCACTCTGCGAAAAAGGCGATCTACTGCTGCTCTGCGGTAAAGGGCACGAAGACTATCAGGTCATGAACGGATATACCCTTTATCTCAACGAACGGGAGATTGTCAGAGCCTATACACAGTAAATATTGGAGCCTAAATGAAACCGACCAAACTTACCCTATTGCTAGAGGGGTTACATCCGG
>WRIP01000122.1 GCA_009782665.1 Oscillospiraceae bacterium | reverse complement strand
ACTCTACCGGTTACAGCGACCTTCATACCATCTTTTGGGGCAAAGGTCAGTCGAGAAGCGTTGGTTTTGAAGCAGGCTACTCTGACTGAAGCTGCCATATCCTTGAGTACAAAGTACATATGACCGGAGATACTGTTTACCGAAATACCCGATATCTCACCAATAACCGTAATATTTGACAATTTCTTATCAGATTCGAGTGTAATCTTAACATAGCGGTTGAGTGCGGATACAGTAATGGTATTCATCACATCACACTTCCTGTTGCTCGGAACGAACTAACCTGCCGAGTACACCATTGATGAATATATAGTCTTCGTCATTGCTGAATGCTTTAGAGATGAGTACAGCTTCATTGATGATTATCTTCTCCTGTGACTTTAACTCCGGGTCAATCTCATCAGAAAAGTATAGTTGTGCACAACTGATTCTCAGAATAGCTAAAGAGACTTTACTGATACGGGTAATATCCCATCCCTTTAGATTGGGTATGAGCATACCGTCGATTTCACTGATGTGTTTTATGGTAGTACGTACTAGCGCGTCACAGAATTCGTCGGGTTTACTAAGATCAAACTCTTCGACTGATTCAATCGCAGTCTCAACATCAGTATCGTTGATGGATTGAGAAAAAATTATCTGAAACGCCGTTTGGCGTGATTCTCTTCGCGTCATCGGTCTTAAAGGAATACCTCCATCACAAATACTGTAAAGGGGATAGTCTATTATTGTTCACTAATAATGACTAATCCCCCGGGAAGACTAACATATTACTCTGATAAAGAGTTTTGAGTGACACCCGTAATAATTACGTCAACTCCCGAAACAACTAATCCAGTCATACTCTGTACCGAATTCTTTACCTGAGTCTGTACCGCACCGGCCAGATCTGGGATACGTTTGTTGGGATCGACTATGATGGAAACTTGGATATGAGCTAATCCTTCGTTTATCTCTATCTTTATCGGCTTGGAATAGCTACTCTTGGTTATTAATCCTCTGAAACCAATATTACCGAAGGAGACGCTATCGACTCCTGGTATCTCCAAGGTTGCGTTTTTGGTTATAGTCTCTACCACGCTCTTGGATATCTTTATACTCCCGACCGAGTTCTTATTGCCAAAAAGAAAATTCTTCATAGTTAACTGTTATCTGCTCCTATATATTATCTGCATTATATCAGTTTCATCGACTCAATTCAAATTATTTTCTAAAAGTGTTTATGCAATAATCTGAATATATGCAGAAATACTAGTTGTTTTCAACCATCGTCAACAGTTGCTGCCAACTGATAACCGGTATATTTAGCGTATTGGCTTTGATGAGTTTACTACCTGCATTCTCACCAGCCACCACATACGTGGTCTTTTTAGAGACAGATGAAGCCGCTTTGCCGCCATGACTTGCTATATATGAGTTGGCTTCATCACGACCGACCTGTTCAATCGTTCCTGTAACGACTATTGTCATTCCAGCTAGCCTGTCGGATTGCTTATCCGAGATATATGTTAGGTTAACAGTTCGTTCGGCTAGACGTTCGGGAAGACTGTAGTTGTTCTCGTTACTAAAGTACAGCATTATGTTCTCTGCTATTACTGGGCCTATCCCGTCAATTGAAGAAATCTCATCCTTTGAGGCAGCTCTTAATCCTTCCAATGTTTCGAAATGAGATGCTAACAATATGGCAGCACGTCCACCTACCCCTTTGATACCTAATGCGAAGATGAGGAAATTAAGGTTTCTCGTCTTAGATTCATTGATGGCTGTGAGTAGATTATCGGACGTCTTATCTTTGACACTATCTAGAGTCAAAAGCTGTTCTTTGGTTAGGTCATATAGTGACAGTGCACCACTCGGTAGCAGATTCTTTTCGATAAGGCGTTCGATAGTGGAGGGACCTAGTCCGTCAATATCCATAGCATCTCGTGAAGCAAAGTGGATGATGTTTCGTCTTATCTGTTCACTGCAGTATGGATTGACACAACGCACCGCGGCTTCTTCAGGCAGTCGTACCGTCTTACTTCCACAACAGACACAGAATTCAGGTATCATGAAGACACTGCTACAGGCTCTATGGTTATATGCGGCAAGGACCTCAGGAATGATATCACCTGCCTTATGTACATCGATAGTATCACCGATACGTATATCCAGCTGTGACATTATATCCTGGTTATGTAGCGAAGCACGAGAGACGGTGGTACCGGCTAACACTATAGGTTCAAACACCGCTGTCGGTGTTAAAACACCTGTTCTGCCGACAAATACTTCAATATCGAGGAGAGTCGTACTCTTCACTTCGGGTGGATACTTATATGCAATAGCCCATCTAGGATATTTAGAGGTGGAACCTAGCTCCAACCTATCTGTCAAGCTGTTTAGCTTTACAACTGCGCCGTCTATGTCAAACTCATAGTCATGTCGGTGATTATCAATATCCGCTATGGCTGACATCACTTCAACCAAAGTAGTACATTCATTAGCTATCATTAGCACCGGAAACCCTAATGATTTCAGGTAACTTAGCGACTCGGTATGGGTAGTGAAGGCAACTGAGGACAGCTGGAGATTAAAGATAGCAATCGAGAGCTCTCTAGTGGCAGTTACCGCCGAGTCTTTCTGTCGCAGTGAACCGGCAGCTGCGTTGCGGGGATTCTTGAAGGGAGTCTCCCCTGCTTCGGTTTGAAGCTCGGTGAGTCTAAGGTAACTGTCTTTTGGCATATATACTTCACCGCGGACTTCCAATCTTGATATATCTGTATTGATTTTTGATGGCAAAGATTTAATGGTTTTGAGGTTAGCAGTAACATCCTCCCCTTCTTCTCCATCCCCTCTAGTAGCACCTGAACTAAACACACCATCGATATATACCAAGTTAACCGATAGACCATCTACCTTAGGTTCCACGATATATGAAGGCTTATCTACTGTTCTTTCTACGCGTTCGATAAATGCTGTAATATCCTCTTCATTGAAGGCGTTCTGCAGACTCTCCATCTTGACGGTATGTCGCACCTTACTGAAGGCGGAACTAGCCGTACCTCCTACCGTTCTAGTAATTGAATCAATTGAAGCATACTGAGGGTATTTGGCTTCGAGAGTTTCCAGCCGCTTTACCATAGCGTCATACTCGAAATCCTCTATGACCGGAGAGTCATGGTTATAGTAGAGGTTGGCATGGTAGTCAAGCTCTGCTCTTAATTGTTCTATTTCTTGCTTAGCGGATTGCATATTTGTTCCCATATATCGTTTTTACTAGATTGAGATCTTTTGTGAAAGCACAGCTAAATCCTTATCGATGGTCTTTCTCATATTCAAAGCCTCATCGATATCAAAGTCCATTATCTGCCCATGTTTCATCACAACAGCACGTTTACCAATACCTTCTGCCAACAGTTCTGCTGCACGAACCCCCATGAGACTGGCAATATATCGATCCTCAAGGGTGGGAGAACCGCCGCGTTGGACATGCCCTAGTATGGTTGCGGTCGTCTCTATTCCGGTTTTAGCACGGATGAGCTCTGCTATCTCCATGGCACTTCCACTGCCTTCGGCTACCACCACGATGAAGTGACGCTTGCCGGTTCTTTGGGTATATAGCATTCTATCGATAATATCTCGGTCAACATCAAACTCCACTTCGGGAATGAGGATGGAAAGAGCTCCACAGGCAATACCTGTAGTCATAGCTAAATATCCAGAGCTTCTACCCATGACCTCAACCACACTACAACGCTCATGTGACTGAGCGGTGTCACGAAGCTTATCGATCATCAGCATAGCGGTATTGAGAGCAGTATCAAATCCGATGGAATAGTCGCTGCAGCCTACATCGTTATCGATAGTGGCTGGTATGAGGATGGTAGGTATTCCTGCCTCCGAAAGATTTTTAGCACCCTTCATGGTGCCATCTCCACCGATAGCCACAACCGCATCTATTCCATTCTCATTGCAGATATCCCGTGCTTTTTCTACACCGGCAGTAGTCTTAAACTCAAGACAGCGGCTGGTATGCAGAACCGTTCCTCCTCTGTGGATGATTTCGGATACGCTGCGTATATTCATTTCGGAAAATTCCCCTTTAATAAGACCGGTGTATCCCCTAGTGAATCCCATTACCTTAATACCTTTGAAAATTGCAGTTCGAACCACTGCCCTGATAGCAGCATTCATACCCGGAGCATCTCCCCCGCTGGTGAGTACACCGATTGTTTTAATATTTAGTGACATTACTTTCTCCTTACAGTTTACGTAGTTTTGACGGCAACGTTTTCGTTGCCGAGTATTACCTCAAGTTGTTCAATGAGTTCGCTCGAGATGCTGACCCATAGTTTTTTAGGCGCCAACACTAATTTTTTCTCCGACTCAATATATATGTATAGTGGTGTTTGACCGTAGAACACCGAGGTCAACGACATCGCCTGCTTATATATGTTTGACTCTTCATCACTCACCCTGATATATAACGACTCTTTAGCCTTCGCTTGATTATTCTGTTCAATAGTTTGACCGACCTTATGCTGCTTCAGATAATCTTCTACCTTCATATACGAATTACATATGAGGCTTATTGTTTCATCATCCTTAGCCGAAACTCTGGCGTTTATCACCGCAATGGTGTTGACCGCAAGGTTCGAAGATAGGTTTTCGAGTTGTTTCGGGAATATGAGCAGTTCCAAAGACCCGGTAAAGTCTTCTACCGTGACAAATGCCATATTTTCATTGTTTTTTGTAATCTTGTATTTGATAGCTTCAACTAATACCACGAGATCGATATACTGGTTATCCAGAAATACACCACCTCCTGTAGTGAGTTCCCCGATTGTATGTTTACT
>WRIP01000121.1 GCA_009782665.1 Oscillospiraceae bacterium | reverse complement strand
CTGCGATATATCCAACTGCACCCATTGACATAGCGATGTCAGCACTACCGCTGGCGAGTGACTGAATAGCAATTGTGTAGTCGGTGGTGGTTACGGTGTTAACGCTTCTGCCGGTGGCTAGTTCGATAAGTCTTGCAACTTCGGCGCGAATATCATCATGGGTATTGGATGATTCGTTAGGATACCAAACTACATTTATTGGACTGGTGTTCTTCTGTTCGACAGTCGGTGCAGCTGTTTGAGGTGTAGAGGCTGCCGGTGTTGTGTTAGCGGTGGTAGCAGGAGTATCGTTCGTGCTACTCGAGTCACAGCCGACCATACCGAAAAGCATGATGGCTACAGTCAGAATCGCTAAAATGACCCTTGCATAGTTGAGTTTCTTCATGTGTTACCTTTCCTTTTTCTGTTTTTACAGTCATCTTTTTATACTGTTACCCAGATTATATGTTCCGCTCATTTTCGATAACACCATCATTCGGTAAAAAATTGGTATGAGTTGAGTAAGGTGGTGAGAAAAATATAACGATTGAAAACAATAGTTGTTTTCAATCGTTATGTAGTGAGAAAATTTGTCTTTTTTGTATATGTCACATAATCGGGGGATTCGTTACACGGATAAACTAAACATATCCAAAGGCAACCAGATTATCCTTAGACATCCCGACACAGTAAGGGTTAGAGTCGTACCAATAGCAGAAGTCGAGAAACTCTCGCTTTAGAGTTTCGTCCTTCATGATATTCAGCAGTACCTCCTGAGGTATGCTTCTCGATAATGCTCCGGGTCCTGCCAGCGATATGTCTTTCACCTTAAGCTTTTCCAGAATAAGTTTAAATTCGTCCGGCATAAAGGCATAGGATATAGGCCAGGGTGTACCACCTGCCTCATATTCCGATACAGTCATTTCGGTCGGTTGCATCAATCCGACCCTAAAAAAGCGTCTCACCGATTCAAAATCCGGACGATAACTTGAACGTTGTTCCTTTGCAGTATCGAGAGTGTAACGAACCAGAGCATCCTTACTGCCAGTATCGAGAATATACTTTTCTTTTTGTGCTGGATCGAACTGATAGGTCCAACCCAGTCGATTATATACCCCGAAGCATATCTTTCGGTTTGCTATACGCACTAATTCTGCAATAACCTGTTCGTGATTCGGGTAACAGTAGCAAATGGGAGCATCAAAGGAGATAACCAAATCAAATTGATTGTCGGAATATGCCGACAGGTCATCAAGACTGCCTTGTACGAATGTGATATTCTCCATAAGGTTCAGCTGCTCAGCCTTTTGTGTTGCCGATTTCAGCATGGTCTGAGAAATATCAAAGTGGGTAACTTTAACCCCATACTCTGCCAGCAGCAAGGAAAAACGACCGTAGCCACCACCTCCGTCAAACGCGGTGGTGATACCATCGAGATTCTCGAGTAATAATCTTTCGATATGTGCTTTTTGAATGATGTCGTCGATGAATGTTTGCTCTCTTTTAATCTCTTCCTCTGCTTTTTGCGGTAGGTTCCAGAATCTTTCGGATATATCACTAGAGGTTATCATTTTTCGTTATTCACTTTCTACTAAAGTATGACACTGAACAGATATCCACTCGAAGGTTTATCATAGCCGTTCAAAAACACTTCGGCAGTAAAATATATGTCGGGATACGGAATAACCACTGCTTGACTCAATATGATGTTGCGAGTAACGTCATACATTCCATCACTATCATAACCTTCCCGTTGGTGCATAGCTGTATTGTCACCGACAAACTCTGCAAACGCGAACTGGGAGCGGAAGGTAAGATAGTTGGATTTGTTATCGTCCGGCAGTAAATCCCAACTGAGATATCCATCCGGTACAGGGGTATCAGGTAACATGAAGCGCCCGAAAAATCCATGCCATCGTTCGGTGTCTATGTTTTTTCCGTAATGATGCATGAATAACAGGTCATAGGGGAAGTCGGATGGTTTACCTATAGTATCGAGTATTGAAAAGGTTTCCTGTATATATCCTTTGTCCTCAGTCTGGCTTAACTCTCGTCCGATGAATTTTACTGCAGGTAGCGTCAGATACCTGAAACTCGAAAGACTAAACCCTCTTTGCTGTCTTTCAATCACATCCGGCATGAATAGGGTCCATTGTACAAACGCATCACTCTCCTTGAGATAGTTGATATATCCATATGAGCTGATGCTATCGACCCCTTCTTTTCCGGTTTTCTGTCCCGCAATGAGTGCTCTGACAGTAGCATCCTCCATCACCGAATAATCCTTAAACATTTCCCCTACTGTTGCTTTGATTGTTTCATCTGGTACCGTACCCGATAACGCACTATCAAATCTATCTAAAGCTTCATAGACCGCTTGATTCACCATCTCTTGCGGTTGCAGTTCTAACAATATTTTTCGGAGCCTACGATTCTGATCTATATATAGCTCTATGACGGTTGCAATGAGTTGATTCATACTCTCTTGTATACTATCACTTTGCCAGTTTAAGTCATCCCGAATCCACCCTATGAGTGAATCAAAACTCAGCGGAGTTATACCTCTAGCCTCATGTGCCCATTCGGTTATACGCGAATATATCTGGCGGTCGGATAGTTGTTCGCAATCAGTCGGTTGAATAAGGTTCCAATCAATAAAGTGAAAATCAAATATGGATTGAATCATGGAGAAATCCTTTCTTTTGATGTCTGATATATCTCACTAAAGTGAGCTACGCCCACAACCCAATGTTAGGGCACTAAACTAGAGAAAATTGAAATGACGTAGCATTTCCTTTACAATGTATCCATTACAAATCCAAAATATAGAGTCGCATCGTGGATACATTATCAAACAAATCTAGTTCTGATGTCAATGGTACAATCGAAGGATAATAATCGAACAGGAAACGATAGATGCAAAAGAATTATTATGAAAACATTTCACACAGGCCAAAAAAACAACTGGGGCAGAATTTCCTCATTAATCCCGGTATTGTAAGTAAGATAACTCTGGCAGGACCGATAGACCAACAAACCGGAGTTATTGAAATCGGTGCAGGCAGGGGGGTATTGACCGAGCAGTTAGCGAAAGCTGCGAAGAAGGTTCTGGCTATTGAAATCGACAAAGCGTTGGTATCGGACTTGTCCGAAACATTTGCAGTATCTGACCGAGTGGTGGTTGTTGAGGGTGATATACTAAAACTCAACCTATCTGACATAATCAAGCAGTATCTGGAAGGTATGAAGGTCGCCGTCTACGGCAACCTACCATACTACATCACCAGCAGTATAGTAATGAAGTTGCTGGAGGAACGGTTTCCCTTTGAATACATAGTTGTCATGATGCAAAAAGAAACCGCTTTGAGGTTCACCGCTGCTGAAGGTAGCAGGCTTTCCGGAGCGGTGACACTTGCAGTTCGCTACTACAGCCAGCCTCATTATCTGTTTGATGTTTCCTCCGGTAGTTTTTATCCCAAACCTAATGTAGATAGTGCGGTGGTACGGTTTGATCTTCATAGTATCCCACCGGTAACCGTAAACAATGAGTCGCTGATGTTTGATATCATCAAAGCAGCGTTTATGCAGAGAAGAAAAACTGCTGTAAATGCCATATCCGACAAACTGCCGATTGCAAAGTCTTTGCTAATTGATATCTTCAGGCAGATAGACATCGACCAATTAGTCCGTGCCGAACAATTGACATTGAAAGACTATGCTATCATTTCCGATAGGATAGAAATGCATATGTAACCATTGTTGTAAAAAGTCATTGTTATCATACAATACGAGCGAGGAGAGATATGCAGCAACTGGGAATATTTTCATGGTTTAGCTATGACCTACCAATAGCAGAACGGATGCAACTCATAAAGGAGGCGGGGTTTACTGCGGTCAGCTTATGGTGGGAGGGTGAAGAAAAATACAATCAACCCGATATAGCAGGAGCTCTAGGTCTTGTTATAGACAACATACATACACCGTACCGTTTGCCGAACTGTACTGCCAATAGTCTCTGGCTTGAGGGGGAGGATGGACAAGAGTATACAAATACACTCATCAAAGCAACAGAGGATTGCGTTCGATTTGGTATTCCAACCATGGTGATCCACCTAACCTCATTCAGAGAACCATCGAGTATTTCCGAAATCGGTCTATGCCGTATTGCCGAAATAGTTGAAGTTGCAGAGAAAAGAAAGATAAGACTTGCATTTGAGAATTTGCTACATCTCGAGCATCTCGACATAATATTTAGTCGGTTCAGTTCGGAATTTGTCGGTTTCTGTTATGATAGCGGGCACGAGAATTTGATGCATCTGCCGGAAGATTGTCTATCAAAATACGGTCACAGATTGTTTGCTTTACACATAAACGATAACTGCGGTGATGATGACTCACATATGCTGCCGTTTGATGGGACTATTGATTGGCAATATACGATGAAAAAGTTAAAAGCTGCGAAACCGCAGAAATTTTTCACCCTTGAAGTAGATTGGAATAGAGATTATCGTCGTTGTAGTATCTATCAAAGGTTGACAGCCGAGGAGTATCTTGGATTGGCATATGAGAAAGCGTCAAAGCTACTGGATCTTAAACACACGGATGATACATGACAGTGTATTGTCGTAATATCAACGTTCACTGCTACGGCATATAGTACCAAGAACCATTATTAATAAAGGATATATACATATGATTGATATACGTCGGGCAAACATCTCCGATGCACCGGGGTTGAAGAAACTCAATGATCTCTTCAACGGTGCTTCGACTAATCAGCTGGAGAATATGGAACAGTCGCTCAATGATAATCAACAAGAGATTGTCTTAGTTGCATCGGACGGAGCAGTACTGGTAGGT
>WRIP01000120.1 GCA_009782665.1 Oscillospiraceae bacterium | reverse complement strand
TATTGAAAACGATGATATGATTACCTACGGGATTCCTGCACTTCACTTCCTCATGCTTTGTCTGAGTGAGGTCAGATGCAGTGCGGCACAGAAACAGGAACGGTTGTTAGGGGTACTCGAGCAGGTGGGTTTAGAACAGATAGCACTAGTCGATACTAGATATCTGACCCGGCTGCAGCGGATAGCCATACTGTTAATCACCGTTGCCATGAGTAATCTCATTGACGGGGTCGTACTCAACCCCAACCGTATACCACTCGATATGGTAGATGAACTAGTACTAAGAAATGTATTCGAACTGCTATATAAGACGGGAAAAACTGTACTGTTTGTGGGAAATAACCTCGCCTTTGCCGAATGTGTTGCCAATCGTATTGTTGCATTAACCGATGGAGAGTTAGCCTATGACGGAGAGTTCTTCGGGTTCATGGAGCTATACAATGACTGCAGCTTTTCCTTTATTTCCGAGGATAACGATTTCGTGATGTGGTTGAAGGAGCAGTATCCGAAGGCGAACTATGTAAAACGAAATGATGTAGTATCGGTATCGGTTGAAATATCCATCAGTGAATATCTCACCGAGATATTGAATATTGTATTGAGAAACGGTATCGACTCACGCAACATTACCGTGAAGAAAAAATCCCTTAAGGATGCAGTAACCAATATGGTGAATAGAACTGAAGAATACGAATCTGAAGAAGCTTAGAATATGACAGGTAACACTCATCAGAAAGGATAAGCCGGTCAGGCGCTTAGGTACTTTTATGGTTTTTAAAGGTGGCTATGGGCGATTCACCGCCCGGATACAGGTAAGAAGTGGCGGACTAAGATTACTACCCAGTATAGCATGGGCTGTAATCTCTACGGTGATGACTATATCTATATACTATGTTTTACTGACGCTAGCAAAAAACAACAATGATTCTCTACCACTCTGTTTTAGTACCTCATCTTTTGGGTTACTCTATCTATACACGATGGTCAATGTATTAGTACTCTTCATACTACTGATTAGTAAAATAAACTTCATTCGTTTCCCCGAGATAACATCCAATCGATGGAATCTGATGGCAAGTATGGGAATTGCGACCACTAGATTAGTAGGTCGCAAGGTGTGTTCATCAATATTCGCTATTATCAGACAGTATTTATTCGGATACCTATTAGTTATCGCCTGTGGGTTTGCTTTTAATCTACCTTTTTCCATCAACTATCTATTATCTCTGTTCTGTATAGGGGCAATACTCCTAGTTCAGATGTGTATTATAGCTATGTCTCTGACTATCTTTACCAAAAGAATATCCGGTGCTAGATTCTTGGTGTTCTTAAGTTTCATATTTGTTGAGGCGATGATGGTGTACTTTAAGATATACCATCAAGATCTATTCCAGATAGAAATACTAATAAATCTTTTCAGGCTCAACGATCTGAGTTTTCTTACCTTTAACGCCATGCTGTTTATCCTATGTTACTCTGTAATTCTATTGAAAGCAGCCAATCGTACCCGCTACCAACTTCTGCAACCGCTTGATGTATTCGACATTCGTCCACTCATTTCGGGTAATGAAACAGAACTGTATCTATCAGAAGGTTCACGCCATACCACTATCTTCGATACCGATAATCTACAGGAACAATCCGACTATCGGATTTCATCTGAACGACCTAACACCCCGGTAAGGGATGAAGGTGTTGAAGGTTATCCTTTCAAGCTACTCCTCTTCCTGTCGATTCTGTTGTGTGCAGTCTCGTTAGTACTTCTTGTCGTTTCATTGCTACTACCTAATGTGTTGTTTGAGAGGGTATTTGGCGAAAATCTCTGTAGCATACTAGATTCGACCGACAGCCAAATTCTTTTATCTGAGATTGCTGCGGTGTTTACTGTGTTCATCATACTCTTTTCAATACTCAACGGTAACCAGCGAAGAAAGCGTTTAGCTGAATAACTGACTAAAAGAACCTATAAACACCCTCGATGTTAATCGAGGGTGTTTATTTACTCGTCATACATACTGAATAACTCATCGTTAGATTCACTTTGCTGAGGTGATAACCTTTGCTTTAGTTCGATATATGTATCATTTGCTTGGGTAGGATCTAGTATATCAAAGAATATAGGGACAACTCCTCCTGGGTAGGATATCCAGTTATTGCCGATTTTCAGAGGATAAGTCTCTATCTCTCGTGTCTCGGAAAATAGCACGCTCCCAGTCTCATCCTTATTCATATCAATAGCACTGGCAGTAATACCTGATATGTTGAAGGTTATGCACTTCTTGAGCTTTCCCTTACCGTTACTTAGGATGAACAGTATTCGTCTACAGGTAATGACATAGATGGTATTGCGTCGTTTTGCCGTCTTTATGTACGTCTTGATGACCGTATTATATACAATGAACGCAATCGCTACTGCTAAAGTGATTAATAAGACGGTAGTATCAATCTCTGCAAAGAAACAATAATAGACTATGAAAATCCCGATGAGGAAAAAAGAAATTGGGATCCGGATGAGTTCGTTTCGGGTGAACAGCTTTTTCTCAGGAGTGGCAGAAAAGACTACCTCTTCATCGGCTCTTAGTTGTTCGTTGATGAGTTGTTCGTTCATTGATGATTTCTCCAATGCTGATTTAGTTGGGTAATACTATCGACTTGATATCTAGGACTATCGATTATGTCGTTTTTTGGCTCCCCTGACAATAACAAAGAGATAAAGGAAGTAGAGACAGGCTATCGATATAACAGATAGATAGATGATAACGGCTACTTTTGACTTGAGTGCGATGCCAACCTTGGCAATAGCCATCAAAAGCCAGCTGAACTCAACTTCCTCGAGCGACACTAACGATATATCACCGATATATATATCGTCGGAAAATACCTTTGCAGACCCTATCTTCTGTCCCTTGGTAATGGGAGCGTCTATATCTTCCGGTAGGTCTAATTCATACCGTATCTCGGGTTTCACTTCACTGTTTTTCCTAAGAATTGAGGAGAGTGAATCACCGGAGTAGAGTACTAGGGCATCTTTCTTAGGTGAGTAGTTCACCGCAATCTGTGTCACAATAGTGTCTTTTGAGATCACTTCCGACAGCACAGCATTGTTGAATACCCAGTCATAGATTATGCGTGTTTCGGTAAAGACCGAGTTACCATCCTCCCACACAATGTTACTTGGTTCAAGCGGACATCCTAACAATACCAAACAAAACCTCATGTTGTTTTTCTGAGCGGTCGAGACTAGACAGCGCCCGGACTGTTCAAGGGTTCCGGTCTTGATACCTTTCAGGTATGAGGTGTAGTAACGGCTAGTGGGATCCTGCATATATATGGAGGTGACAATCGTCTTATCATAGTTCCGATTAGTCTCGGGTATGTCATACTGAACCTTCTCTATGATTTCACTAAAACCAGGTACCGATAAGGCCCATTCGGAGATAAGAAATAGATCCTTTGCCGAGATATAATGGTCCGGGTCAAAAAGACCGTGGGGATTGACGAAATGAGTGTTTATACATCCCAATGACGCGGCCTTTTGATTCATCAGGTCGATGAACTCTTCTCGTCCAAAAAACGATGCAACACCCGAAGCTGCTTCGTTTGCCGATTGCAGCAACATACAATGTACCAACTGCTCCATGGTTAGTTGCTCATTGCTGAGCAGACCAGCATGAGATATATCGATTCCGTCAAACTCTACCCAGAGATCATCAGGTAGAGTAACTATGGTGGTTTTCGGATTATCCACCATCGATAATGCCAGGGCAGCGGTCATGATTTTGGTGGTCGAAGCCGGAGACAAACGCTCATTAGCGTTGTGCTCATATATGACTCTGCCGGTATCGAGATTAACCAGATAGGTGCTTTTGGCATTCAGGGTCAGTTGGTCGCTGAAGTTCAGATCACTTGCTGTCGATACATCAAGTCCTCTTATCGTATGAGGACAGAAAAAAAGACAGACAACAACGAATGCTATGAGTAAAGCTGATAGTTTCTTCACACCTCACCTCAAAGACCAAAAATATATGTTTTGATGATCATATATATTACCGGAATAAGTATAGCTGGCAGTAGATTGGAAACCTTCAATTGTTTGGTCAACCCTAGTATATCCAGTGAAAGTCCGACAATTAGAATAGAGCCTATCAGTGACATCTGTGCTACGACCGGACCATTGAGGAAAGAGGATAGAAGGAAAGCAAGTAGAGTGATTATCCCCTGGTAGAGTGCGACCGAAACTACTGATGCGAGCACACCTGCTCCTAGCGTTGATGCGAGTATCATAGCTGATATAAAATCAAGAGCTGACTTTGAAATCAATATGGATGGGTTGTGATTCAAACCGTCTTCCAACGAACCGATAATAGCCATAGCTCCCACACAGAACAGGAGGGAAGCGGTAAGAAACCCTTCTGCAAAGGTTGAGGAGCTTGCTGCTGCAAAACGGTCACCCAATCGTTTCGATAATCTCTCGAGTCGTTCATGTATCTTTAGCAGTGAGCCAATGAATCCACCTATCGCTAAAGACACAATCATTAGCAGGGTATTCTCGAACGAGAGAGTCGAATTGGTTACCTTCATAGATGAGGTAAATATCCCCGATAGTCCGACAATCATTACTGCAAGTCCTACCCCCTGCATGATGATTTCAGTGTGCTTGGAGGAGAGTATTTTTTTGAATACCAGCCCTAAATAGCCACCGATAACCACGGCGATGATATTTACTATCGTGCCGAGAAAGGGAAAAGATAGATTGTCTAAGGTGAAATTAGTCATCGTTTCTCACAGTTCATTCTTTCAGTTGTATGACTCGTCAAATCTACCGAACATCTCTTCAATCTCCAGAT
>WRIP01000119.1 GCA_009782665.1 Oscillospiraceae bacterium | reverse complement strand
AGTCGGCCCTGGTTTTGACGCATCGAAAAACATCTCCATCGTGGCCCGCGAAGATGGTAGCGGCACAAAAAGCGCGTTCATGGAGATCATCGGCCTGAAAGGCAAAGCCGACCCCGCGAACGTCATCATCCAAACGGGGACTGCCGGTGTGCTCGCGGAAGTGAAGGGCAACCAAGTGGCCATTGCCTATGAGAGCCTGGGCTATGTCACCAGCGATGCGAAAATGCTTAAGATCGACGGCGTAGAGGCGACGATCCCCAACATTCAAAATGGCAGCTACAAAATCTCCCGCCCCTTATCGGTTGTCTATCAGGCAGATACCCTAAACGATTCGGTCAATAAAGCATTCTTTGCCTATCTGAACTCGAGTGATGCACAGAAGTTCATAGCCGAGGAAGGTTATGTATCTATCAATGATTCAGCAACTGTATACACCGTAGACGGTTCGCTTTCGGGAGTTATCGATGTCAGTGGTTCTACCTCACTGCAACCCCTGATGATTATCCTTGCCGGTGAATTCGAGAATCTACAACCTAACGTAACGGTTAACGTTTCCGGTGGCGGCAGTGGTACAGGCTACAATAATGCCGATGAAGGTGTTTCGGAATTCGGTATGATCAGTGAAGAGTTCAATATAGAGAAGGCTCCTTCCTGTACTCACAGCGTAGTCTGCAAAGACGGTATAGCTGTCATTGTCAACAAAGCTAATCCTCTAGATAACATCACGGTAGAGCAACTGAGCTTAATCTATGATGAGGAAGCCGGAGATAGCGCAATCACCAAATGGAACGAACTAATTAAATGATGAACAAAGCCTATCAATTTATACGAACCAGGGAAGCCGTCATGCGCGGCTTATTCCTGTTTTGTGCGAGCTTCTCGATACTGGCCCTGGGGTGTATCTGTTTCTTTTTGTTCCTGAACGGTGTACCCTTCATCACCAAGGTCGGAATAGCTAATTTCTTCGGCACCGAATGGCATCTAGCTAACGCATCATACGGCATTTTTAACATGATTGTCGCCTCGATATATGTCACTGCCCTTTCCACTGCTATAGGTGTTACGGTAGGTTTAATGACCGCAATCTGTCTTTTCAAATTCTGTCCAAAAAAAGCTGTGTTTGCATTGCGACAGATGATCAACCTGCTAGCAGGAATTCCCTCGGTTATCTACGGATTGTTTGGCTTGATAATTATCGTACCCTTTCTCAGAGACTATTTATCACCTAATGGTGTCGGTTACGGGATTCTCTCTGCTTCAATCGTGCTGGCAGTGATGGTGATGCCCACCATCATCAGTGTCAGTCTCGATGCATTGAATGCAGTACCCTCCAGCTATTACGAAGGTGCATTGGCACTCGGAGCAACCAAAGAACAGAGTGTCTTCAAGATAATTGTTCCGGCTGCCAAAAGTGGTATACTCGCCGCGGTGGTGTTGTCTATCGGGCGTGCTATCGGCGAGACTATGGCCGTTATCATGGTCATCGGCGGATCCCCCGTTATGCCTAAAGGTCTGTTCCAATCGGTGAGAACCATGACTGCTAACATTGCTATGGGTGCAACCGAGCTGTCGGGTGACCCTGCTACAGCGCTTGTGGCAACCGGTGTCGTGCTCTTTGTATTTACAATGCTACTCAATATATGCTTTTCGTTGCTCAAAAACGGTGGTAAACAATGAAATCTAAAGCTCATAATAGACAAATTTTAAGATACCGAATAGCCAAATGGCTGGCCTTTACCGCCTTTGTTCTTTGTATCCTCTCGCTCATAGCAGTGCTGACCTTCATTCTCATACGCGGTCTGCCCCACATCAACTCTCAGCTGCTGTTTGGCAACTACGGCAAAGAGCCCTCCATTAAGCCCGCTCTGGTCGGTACACTGTATCTCGTGCTCATCTCGGTCTTAATGGCTGCTCCTATCGGAATCGGTTGTGCTATATTCCTCACCGAATATATGAAGACGAGTAGTCGCTTCGTCTCAATCATTCATGTCGCAGTAGAGACGCTCGCAGGTATTCCCTCTATTGTCTATGGTATCTTCGGATATCTAGTGTTTGTGGTAGCACTACATTTTAAGTATTCCCTTATTGGAGGTGGAATAACCCTTTCGATAATGATACTTCCGGTCATAGTTCGATCCACCGAAGAGAGTTTACTAGCAGTGCCGCGTTCGCTGCGCGAAGGCAGCTTTGCCCTCGGCACTTCCAAGGTAAGAACCATCTTCTCGGTTGTACTTCCCTGTGCAGCAAGCGGTATTGTCACCTCGTTGATACTGGCTATCGGCAGGGTTGTTTCGGAAAGTGCTGTCTTAATCCTCACCATAGGGATGGTTGTGAACAAGATGCCGGAGAGTCTGACCTCACCCGGTACCAGCCTGGCCCTAGACGTCTACTATTTCGGTTCTCACGGCTACCCGGAACAAGCTGCAGCCACCGGTGTAGTACTGCTCATTCTAGTTGTATCGATTAATATCTTAGCGACGGTACTAGGAAAGAAATTCGGCAAGGGAGAACTCGCAAATGGATGATAGATACAACGTTTCAATATCCGACTGCAACCTGTACTACAGTGATTTTCATGCATTGAAGGATATTAATATCGAGATTGAACAACATGAGGTCACGGCACTCATCGGGCCATCGGGATGTGGAAAATCCACCTTCATTAAGATGCTCAACCGTATGAATGATCTGGTGGAAGACTGCAAGATTACCGGCAACATAAGCATCGGAGGACAGGATATCTATGCTAAAGACTTAGACATAAACCTTTTGCGTAAGAATGTGGGTATGGTGTTTCAAAAACCCAATCCATTTCCCATGAGTATCTACGACAACATCGCATTCGCCCCACGCACCTTCGGCATCAAGAAAAAGAATGAACTGGATGACATCATAGAACACTCGCTTAAGCAGGCAGGTCTGTGGCTGGAGGTGCGAGATCGTCTGAGAAGAAACGCTATGGGGCTGTCAGGCGGTCAACAACAACGTCTCTGTATTGCCCGCGCACTTGCAGCCGACCCAAAGATACTGCTGATGGATGAACCAACCAGCGCACTTGACCCAATTTCGACGGGAAAAATCGAAGACCTAATCAGTCTCTTGAAGCAGGAATACACCATCATCATCGTCACCCACAACATGCAACAGGCAACGAGGATCTCGGATAAAACAGCATTCTTCCTCTTGGGAGAGATTATTGAACACGGAAAGACCGACGACCTATTCTCGCTACCGAAAGATAAGCGAACCGAAAGCTATGTGACCGGTCGATTTGGATAGAAATATTACTATAGAAAGCAGGCTAAAGAATGAAACAAACCATCTTTGCAGTTGAAGACGATATCGCCTTACAGGAGCTCTATCAATACTCGCTGGAAACAGATTTTGAATGTCGTTGTTTCGATGACGGAGTATCCTTCTTCAGTGCGCTGTTTGAATACACCCCTGATCTCATACTATTAGACATCATGCTACCGGGCGAGGACGGATTCAGTATCCTGTCACGTCTGAAAAGCAACAGTAAGACCGCACATATCCCCATCATCATTATCTCGGCAAAGGATGAAGAGGTCATGAAGGTTATGGGGCTCAATATGGGTGCCGATGACTACATCGCAAAACCTTTCGGTGTATCGGAGTTTACCGCACGTATAAAGGCAAACATACGCAAAAACACCAAGACTGACAGTTTGAGCTACAAGGATATACTTTTGGATTTTTCTAAACACAGTATATCAATTGGAGGTAGTCAGATTCACACCACTCTCAAAGAATACAATCTGCTCTGCTTCCTCTGCCTGAACGCCGATATGGTACAGACCAGAGAGGTCATCTTTAGTGAAATCTGGGATATTAGCTATATCGGAGAGACAAGAACACTCGATATCCACATCAAGGAGCTGCGTAAAAAACTAGCAGAAGCTAACAGTGAGGTGGAGATAATCACCATCCGCGGTGTCGGATATATGTTGAAGTAACTATGGGGAATAATTTGATTCAAAAGGGTGTTGATTGCGGTCTACCGAAAGGGTGACAGTAGGTAACACCATCTTTTTTTATACAATTGAACCGATGGAAGTATCCTCATGGTGTTGTATTCCCTGAGCGGATGGTATATATTACCAAAAAGACAAAACCCTTACGGATAGGTGAAAATGCAAGTAACCTCAGAAAGGTTAGGTAATCATCATAATCACAAAACAAGAACTTAAAACACGTCTTATCAACCAATGCGACAGCATGTTTTCTGCAGAGTTAGATTCTGCGACCTCGAGTCAAATATTTTTTGCTTTAGCCTCAGTAGTGGTACAGCTGCTCAGTGATTCTAGTCGACTACATAATTCTAAGACCCTTGGCAGCAATGCCAAACAGGTTCACTACCTCTCAATGGAATTTCTAGTAGGGAGATCGCTGAAGCATAATCTTTCTCAACTCGGATTAACCGAAGCGGCGTCAGACATCATAAAGGAAGCAGGCTTTAATATCTCGGACATTTATGAGCAGGAACCGGATGCCGGCCTTGGAAACGGTGGGTTAGGACGCTTAGCAGCCTGTTACCTGAGCGCTGCTTCCACCATGAACTATCACGCAACCGGATACTGTATCCTCTATCAGTTCGGTATCTTTAAGCAACTCATCGTCGATGGATGGCAGCAGGAAGAAATAGATGACTGGACCATCGCCGGAGAGGTGTGGTTGAGATCCAACACCGACGAGAGGGTGGAGGTACGTTTCGGAGGAGAGATAGAGGAAATCTGGACCGATAATCATCTATTGATTAAGCATAGTCACTATGAATCGGTCTATGCGGTCCCTTATGATATGTACATCCCGGGATATCTGAACGGAACGGTAAACCGGTTGAGGTTATGGAAAACCCA
>WRIP01000118.1 GCA_009782665.1 Oscillospiraceae bacterium | reverse complement strand
ATGAAAAACTGGTGTTCATGGGGTTCATCACAACCCCGACAATGGTGAAACTGCTGCCGATTAGGTTAGTTGTTGTTTCATTACTATCGTCATCTATTTGAATATCAAAACCGTCTTCATCGTCGGAATTGACTGATTCATCTTGCTTGTTTTCATCGTCTTTAGATTTTTTCTCGATGAACTCTATCGAGTCGCCTATCTTTTTGTTTGCTGACTGCAGATAGTTTGAGGTAACTAAAACCTCTCCGCTTTGTTGAGGGAAACTACCACTCAGCAGATATGGGGAGTTTAGCATTGATTGGTCATATACCGTTACCGGTACCGATATTTCTTTTTCACTTACGATGGTTTTCACGGTCTTGGTGAAGCAAGCAAAAATGAGCTCTGTCTCTTCGATAGCAGAAAGAGCTTCAACATCATCATCGGTTAGCCCCAGGGTTGAAACTACCCGTATATCAAACAGTTTGGCTTCAGAATAGAATTTGTTTGCAGAAAAGTAGGCGCTATTACAGGCAATCGGGATACCTACATTGATTCCGACTCCGAGCACCACCATAACCGTAATGGCTAATAACCGGCGTATATTACTCTTTGCGGTACGAAATGTGTCCTTAAGGTATGCATTCATAGACTCACCATTCGACCGTCTCTACCGACATCGGAGTATCATTAGTCTCTATCGAGTATACGGTTCCGTTTCGGAATCGGATTATGCGGTCAGCTACAGGTGATATAGCTACGTTGTGGGTAATCAGTACCACCGTGACCTTTCGTTCAATACAGGTGTCATACAACAGTTGAAGTATCTGTTTGCCGGTTGTACTATCAAGTGCTCCGGTTGGTTCATCGCAAAGCAGCAATTTCGGGTTCTTTGCGATAGCCCGGGCAATGGTTACCCGTTGCTGTTCTCCGCCTGAGAGTTGGGAAGGGAAGTTGTCGGCTCGGTCTGCAAGCCCCACCATATTCAAGACCTCTCTCGGGTCAAGAGAGTCTTTACAGATTTGTGATGCTAGTTCGATATTTTCTAAAGCGGTCAGATTAGGCACTAGGTTATAGAACTGGAATACGAACCCTACATCGTTGCGTCTGTAGGAAACTAGTTGTTTGTCGGTAAGGCTCTGGATCTCCTTATCATCGATGATGACCCTTCCGCCGGTAACGCTATCCATACCTCCGAGGATATTCAGTGCGGTAGTCTTACCGGCACCGGAGGAACCTAGAATAACGGCAAACTCTCCTCTTTCTATCCCAAACGAAGCATTCTTCAATGCATTGATTGTAACTTCACCCATTATGTAGTCTTTATTCACACTATCGAACTCAATAAACGCCATTGTATCTCCAAAATCTTTTATGTACCTCATTATATACTGTAGAGGGACAAAATACATGAACTTTATGTAAATACCTTTATTTCCATCGTACAAAATACCATATTACGGCGAAATTGAGCGCTATTTGCTATGAAACTGTACTGCCTGATACTCAACTAAACGGTTCAGATAATACTTGCAAAAAAAAGGTTGTAATAATAACTCGGACTATGTAAAATATATTCAGTCATTTACGCATATCCGCATATACTTGAGGATATGTTCTTGAAAAAGGAAAAGCAACATTTTTTACGCAGTATCAAGAGGAGGATACGAGAAATGTCAAATGTTACAGAACCCATTGTCTGCACAAGTTGTGGTGCGGTAAACACCGAAGGTGCATTCTGCATCAACTGCGGTACAGCTCTGCCAACTGCTCCAGCAGCTCAGCCACAAACCTATCAGCCAACCTACACTCAGCCAGCCTACCAACCTGCTCCGACAGTAGTGACACCGGTACCTATTCAAGAACCACCGGCTACTACCCAAGTGAATGGTATTAAGGGTTATAATTCTAAATGGAACTACACTCCAATAAAACCTTGGGGATATTTCGGACTTAATATCCTCTTCAGTATCCCGCTTGTTGGATTAGTTTTCCTACTTGTATTTTCACTTGGTGGAACAAAGAAAATAAATCTTCGAAACTATGCTCGTTCATATTTCTGCGGTTTATTGCTTGTACTGATAGTTGTAATACTTTTACTGATATTCGGGAGCGCTTTGATGGCGTATATTGGTGATTTTAGCTTTGATTACTCATTGTTCTAACGAATAAGTAGATATCTCTCGAATCGTAATACTAAGCTATTGGAGGAGTATTGTGTGTGCGACATATTGGTTAGGCGACAGCATTGATATTGAGATAACTAATGTGCTTGCGGAGCTTAACATTCGCATCTCATACGATACGGCTTCCGAAGACAATATTTACGCTGAGACGACGATAAAAACCGGGGATGTTTATCCCAAACAACTCTCTGGAGTGATTACCAAATTAGATACTGAATTTGCCTTGCGCTTCGCATACTGGGGTTTCAAACGCGATGAAAAAAACGTTGTGTACAACAGCAGAGCAGATAAGGTATCAAGCAGCTATTTCTGGAAGTCTGCTTATCAGAACAACAGAGGTTTCATAGTCTGTGATGGATTCTATGAGAATAAGCGAAACGAAAAGGGTGAGAATATTAAGTATAGGTTCAGTTATCCGACCCCCGAACCCATATATATCGCCGCAATTTTGACCGATTCAAACGTCGGTGAAGCAAACGAAAATAACTACTATTCTCTCATAACAACCACCGCAAACTCTTCGGTTTCTCCTATTCATCACCGGATGCCATTGATCTTAAATAAAGCGCAGCTTTATGATTGGGTTACCGATATAAAGCTAGCAGACAATTTACTCACTTCAGATATGCCCCAACTATCCTATCTAGCGGTATAGATAGTGGCACAACTCTGAGTAGTATTCAGTGTTGAGAAGCTCTGTTTATGAAATACTTGGAAATATATGAAAATGATCATGAAGGAAGGATTATAAAGTGCCTAGCGGAATAAGCTTTCTGAGTTTCATTAATCAACTTACACACAATCTCCCATTTACACTCATTGTATTAGTTAATATCGGTGTGATATTAGTAAACGGTTGGACCGATGCTGCCAACTCTATTGCGACCTGTATAGGGACACGTTCTATGAGACCGGCAGCGGCAATCTTTATGTCTTCTATTTTTAACTTTCTGGGTGTATTTGTTATGACCATATTTAATGCCACTGTTGCTGAGACTATATATAATATGGTTGACTTCAGAGGCAGCACCAATGATGCACTTGCAGCTCTGTTTGCGGCAATGGTATCCATTGTTATCTGGGCAGTAGCTGCATGGTTCTTCGGTATTAACACTAGTGAGAGTCATGCCCTTATTGCGGGGGTATCCGGAGCCGCAATAGCGTTACAGGGTGGTTTCAGCGGAATTAACGGATCCGAATGGATGAAGGTCATCTATGGGCTGGCAATGTCAACGGTGTTAGGGTTTGCTTTCGGATATGTTGTAGCGAAAGCTACTGAGTTTATCTGTAAGAACATGAATAGAGGTAAGACCACCTCCTTCTTTAAAGGGGCGCAGATAGTCAGTGCGGCGGGTATGTCCTTCATGCATGGCGCACAGGACGGACAGAAGTTTATGGGTGTGTTCATGCTCGGAATGTTTCTTTCGATGGGAAAGACAGATGAGGTCTTTTCTATCCCGATATGGCTCATGATTCTATGCTCTGTAGTTATCTCGCTCGGAACTGCCATCGGCGGATACAAAATTATTAAGAAGATGGGGCTAGATATTGTAAAGTTGGAGAAGTATCAAGGCTTTGCGGTTGACTTTGCCTCAACTCTCAGTTTGTTCTTGACTTCGATATGGGGAATACCTGTTAGTACTTCTCATATGAAGGCGACAGCCATTATCGGCGTCGGAGCTTCCAAAAGATTATCGGCGATTAACTGGAGACAGGTTCGGGAGATTGCATTAGCGTGGGTGTTAACCTTCCCGGGTTGTGGACTAATCGGGTATGGCATGTCATTATTGTTCATTAGATTGTACTAATCACTATTAAAGTATAGGGTGGTAGCTATGAGTAAAAAGTACGATTATTTTGATGCATTATCAAAAATGGCTAAGTTTTCATGTGATATTTCAAACTACTTTGATGAGGTAGTAAACAACTTTGATCCCTCAACAATTTCAAGTAAAATCACTGAGATGCACCTAATTGAGCATGCCGCAGATGAACAACGTCATGAGATAGTGAACACTTTAGCTAAAGATTTTCTACCTCCCATTGAGCAGGAGGATATAGCTAATCTAGCTTCCAAGATAGATGACGTTGTCGATTGTATTGATGATGTAATACAACACTTGTATATCTATAATGTCAGTGAACTGCTTCCGGAATGTAAGGTGTTTTCAGCACTTATTCAAAAGAGTTGTGATAGTATATATAGGATATCACTGGAGTTTGCTCGATTCAGAAAATCTACCACCATCCAGAAGGATATAGTAATCACCAATGACATTGAGAGTCAGGGTGATAGACTATATGCAGAAACGATGAGAAGGATATTCACTTCCGACATGGAAATCCGAGATATATTCATTTGGGAGCGTCTCATAACATCCTTTGAAGCATGTTTTGACTATTGCGAGGATGTAGCTGAACTGTTCGAAAGCGCCATAATGAAGAACTCATAAACTCTTGTACGGGTTGAACGATTTCGGGATAAGACTGATACAGTCCTGTCCAGAGTAAGACAACCACTCGAGCAGTAGGTCGAAAGACCCGAAATGTATTAGTTCAATTAGTTCAAGCGATTGGTACACTTGAAGTATTTCATACAAAGATAATATAGTATTCATTATTCTATATGATACAAAGTTTAAGCGGGTTTAGCTCATCCGGTAGAGCGTGTGCTTCCCAAGCATAAGGTGGCGAGTTCGAGCCTCGTAACCCGCTCCATAAAAAAGACCACTACCAGTGGTCTTTTTTACTACTTAAACCACTAGATATAGTG
>WRIP01000117.1 GCA_009782665.1 Oscillospiraceae bacterium | reverse complement strand
TTGGCACGATAGCCATCATATTCTTTAAGGTTAGTGATATAAAAGTTGAAAATAGTATAACCTCAATGTATACTGGAAATCAGATATCTACAGCCAGTGGAATCGTAAAAGGGCAAAACCTCTTTTCCTTCAAAAAGAAGGATGTAGTTAACAGAATACTGAAGAATCTTCCCTATGTGGGTGAGGTCAAGGTCAAGAGGCGGTTCCCCGGTACCGTGCTATTGATAATCTCGGAGACTACCGATTATGTGAACATTCCATATCGTGGAGGATATCTCATAGTATCACTGGATATGAAGATATTGAGTGACACATTTGTCGCTCAAGAAGGAATCCCCACTATCTATGGGATAGTACCCGAAACCTTTATTCCAGGACAGACACTAAAAGCTTCAGATGACGCAAGTCTAGACGCTCTAGTGTCGACACTTACACTCATTAACGACTATGGATGGACCGGTCGGGTAACAGCTATTAATGCAAGAGATAACTTGGATGTATATATGGTATATGACGACCGAATTCTCATACGTTTTGGCTCGGTTGCTAAATTAGACTATAAGTTTGAACTGCTCAAGGAAACGATGGCTTCAAAGCTAAGTGATGATTTCTCAGGTAACATTAACTTAGCAACACCCAAATATGTCTATGTTTCGGAAGGGGATATGCGATTCCCAGCTAGGTTTTTTGACATTGGTTAGTTCAATAGGTTGTTAAGATGCAGAGACTAAATATTTGCATTGTAAAATATTCGAAAATATGGTAAAT
This sequence comes from Oscillospiraceae bacterium, assembly GCA_009782665.1. GTDB lineage: Bacteria > Bacillota > Clostridia > Oscillospirales > Ruminococcaceae > WRIP01. The sequence continues at coordinate 4,186 of WRIP01000117.1, read as the reverse complement.
TCATATTTGTTAGTTAGATAAGTTTTAGGGGGAATAATTGTGAATTTCACGTTTGATGAACAAATGGATTTTGGAACCAGAATTAAGGTTGTCGGAATCGGTGGAGCCGGTGGAAACGCGGTCAATCGGATGGTTAGATCCGGTATGGAAGGCGTTGAGTTTATCGCAATGAATACCGATAATCAAATACTCCAACACAATGCAGCTACATTTAAACTACAGTTGGGCGGAAAGCTCACAGGTGGTGGTGGAGCAGGAGGAAAACCCGAGATAGGTCAACGTGCTGCTGAAGAAAGCAGTGATGAGATAGCCGCTGCATTCAAGGGTACCGATATGATCTTCCTAACAGCAGGAATGGGTGGTGGAACCGGTACCGGTGCATCACCAATAGTTGCCAAGATAGCCAAAGAGATGGGAATACTCACAACTGCTATTGTTACCAAACCATTCACATGGGAAGGTAAACGCAAGATGGAGACATCTGAGATTGGTATTGCTAATCTCAGAGAATTTGTGGATGCTATTGTAGTTGTACCTAACTCACGCTTGAAACTAATCAGCGATCAACCCATAACACTCGCTAACGCATTTGAGATGGCCGACAATGTACTACGTCAAGGTGTCCAATCGATATCCGACCTTATCAATGTCCCCGGCTTAATCAACCTAGATTTTGCTGATGTTTCTGCAATCATGAAGGATGCCGGATACGCTCATATGGGTGTGGGACGTGCCACCGGTCATAATAAGGCAGAGGAAGCTGCGCTCAAAGCCATTCAAAGTCCGCTGCTTGATTCAACCATTAGCGGTGCTAAAGGTGTAATAATCAACTTCACTGCGTCAACCGAGATATTTATTGAAGATATAGAGCAAGCTGCCCAGATGATGACAGATAAGGTACATCTGGATGCAAATATCATATGGGGTGTAATATTAGATGAAGCCATGCAGGATGAAATATCCATAACCGTTATTGCTACCGGTTTTGACAGTAATCAATCCACTGCAGAAGAGGATATTTTCATGAGAAGTAGATCTACCGGTAATGACCTTGATACAGTTTTTACTGATCAACTTGATAAGAACAACGCTAGAAGGAACGATGATTGGATAGATGAAGATGTTTTCAATATACTAAAGAAGTCCATAAACGATAATAACTATTAGGAAATGAGCTGCGTATGGATAATGTAGTTAACAGTCCGGGATTTAAGGAGTATGATTCCTTTGCAGATTTCTCAAGGGAACAGGGTAGTGCTTTTAGAACATCTTTCTTGGGTTTTGATAAAGAAGATGTTATCAGCTATATCGACAGGTTGGTTCGAGATATAACCGACCAAAAGAATAGCTTAGAAGCAGCGCACATTAATATGACTGAACAGAATCGCGATCTGATTGAACGCATTAATCGATATGAGCAGGATGTATATCTCATCAGACAGCAGCTTGAAGATGAGAAACAGTATAACGAGAACGCGAGAGAACGCGAAGAACTGTTCAGAAAAGCTATCGGTGTGTTGCAAGAGAAGGTTGAATACCTTCAGAATAATTCTTCACAAGGCTTAGAACTCGCATTTAACGAACAGATGCAGAAAGCTAACAGTATTATTGTCAGACTACGTGAAGAGCTACTAGCAAAGGATGTCGGAATCGGTAAAATGACCGAAGAAATATCCAAACGTAATAAGATACTGATGGATCAAGATAAGTTGCTATCCATGAAGGAACAACAACTCATATACTATGTTCGTAATCTCGAAGAGCTAAAGGTGAAATACTCTGAACAATCACAGACAGTTAACACCATGAGTGAAGAGATAGGATCTCTTCAACAACAGCTATCTGTTTTAGAGAACAGGTTAATAGAGACTACTCGTGTTACGACAGGGAACTCTTTATATCACAATGTAACGCAACCACCTAGTCCTCCCTCATATCCGCAGTTGAATCAACGGGATTATCTGAACTATTCCTATGCTGGGACTAATTCAAATCCGCAAATCGATGACAGACGTGCTGGCTATGGTACCCAGTTCAGAGAATCTGCTTCTGCTGAAGAGATACTTGCAAGACTAGCCGCAGATCCGATTAGACCAAGACACAACTATGAATCTCCGCAACAACCTCAAGCACCTGTTGCCTATGCTCCACAATATGATAATGTGACGTATACCTCACCTGCCGGTACCCCGAATCGTAATATGGGTGAAGTAAACGATATGAATAGATATAGTAATATAAATCCAACGGACCCTATGAATACAGCGAATCCCGTTCACACGATAAACGATGATTACTATCGCAATCTCACCGACCCGGCTAACTATGTAAGACCTCGTTGACCTGATTAAGACAAAAATCTAGCCAGTTACGGAACTCACTGAATGGCAAAACCAACTAAACATAAACGCAATTGGTTTAAAAGCCTATTGATTGTAATGATATTTTCCGGCATATGTGTCGCGATACTGACACTGGTAATTAATCTGCATATTAAATCGAGTGTCAAAGGACGTATTAAGACGGTCGATGATCTTAAAGGTTTTAATGCAGATTGTATACTTGTACTCGGTGCAGGAATATATAACGAAACTACTCCTTCACTTATGTTAGCAGATAGAATCGACATCGGTATTTCGCTATATAATGCTGGTGTGTCCGACAGAATACTCATGAGTGGTGATAACGGAAATAAGACCCATAATGAAGTCGGAGCTATGCGATACTATGCGCTGGATAAGGGTATTGACAGCCACGACATTTTTTTGGATCATGCTGGGTTCTCAACCTACGAGAGTATCTATCGTGCAAAATACATATTTGGTGCACAAAAGATTGTAATAGTAACACAAGGGTTTCATATTGAAAGAGCATTGTATATTGCAGAGAAATTCGGTATTGAGGCATATGGTACAACCTCAGATTTACATAACTACGGAACTGCATTTTTTAATGAGTCAAGAGATATTTTAGCAAGGGTTAAGGACTTCTTTATGGTCATATTTAGACCTAAACCTACATTTTTAGGAGATACTATCTCACTTCGAGACAACGGTGAGATTACCATCGGATAAAGTCATATATTTTGCGGAATAGTGTAACGGTAGCACGACAGACTCTGACTCTGTTTGTCTGGGTTCGAATCCTAGTTCCGCAACCATAAACCCTAAACTGAAATATCCTCTTTCAATCTAGGGTTTCTTATTTGGTGAATTAGTCTGTGAATAATTTGTCAGAAATTCTCTTTCAGGCGTCGCTAAACTATACTGATATCTCTTCGTAAATAACGATAGTAAGACTATTCTAAGAGAGTTAACGGGAATGAAAATATCGGTGTTTCTATACTCGAAACGTCTGTTGATTATCAATAGAAACAGTGATATACTTACTCAGCAACAGACGAGAATCATTGAATTGTTATTTCCGAGTTGTAACGAACGGATGTATATATCATTTATCAAGGTGTGACTTAGTTTAGTAGAGTACTACATTCGAGAGCGCTACACTGGTTTCATCAGTTAAACGGTGAAGGTAAAAAACTCGCAACAAACGGTTTGATGCCAGTCCCCATAACCGAAAACCCCGATTAAAAAAATGTTTTAACCATAGACGGAAACTTTACAACTAAATATCGAGGTGTGGCTCAGTTTGGTAGAGCACTACGTTCGGGACGTAGGGGCCGCTGGTTCGAATCCAGTCACCTCGACCAAAAATCCGGCAGTGACAGGGCTTTAACCCTTTCTCCGCCGGATTTATTTTTTCGATGGAATCCCTTTTCTTTGTTTATAGCGTATCAAATTTTGACACTTGTTACGCCGATTCTTCCTCTGCTTTTCGCCTTGCTTTTTCTTCTGCGATCTCCGCTTTCATCTGCATGATGAGGGCAGCCAGCTTTTCTTCGCATTCCTCGCGGGTGGGGGCATAGATATTTTTAGCGATGCGTTTGCCGTCAGCATCCGTGGGCGTAAACCGCCCCTCGTAGAGATGGTCATTGATCATCGTCACGCAACCTGTTCCCGGTTTGCGTACCTTGCTGAGAAAGGGCTTAAAATCGCTCACACGGTCTTTTTCTGGCGCTGGTCGAGTATTTTCCTGTTCGGGCATCTTTGCGTCGGATTTGCCGATTTTACGGTCGATGTTGACTGCCGCCTGCTGTTGCATCGTATCGGTGATGTGACTGTAAGTA
>WRIP01000116.1 GCA_009782665.1 Oscillospiraceae bacterium | reverse complement strand
ATATTATTGAAGGTTCCAAAACAGAGGATCGATATATTTTCGAAGAGGTAGCCTGGCTGCTATTGTTTGGTTCGTTACCCACCTTCGGGCAGCTCAGACTCTTTAAGAATGTCATAGCCGAACTTCGAGATCTCCCGCAAGGATTTGCCGAAGACATGATCATGAAATGTCCCTCACCGGACATTATGAACAAGATGGCCTCATCGGTACTCGCTCTATATGTCTATGATGAACTGGCAGAAGAGGGTTCACTTGAGAACGATCTCTTCCAATCCGTCTCACTTATAGCGGCTTTGCCCACCATTATGGTACACGCATATCAGGTCAAGCGGCATATCTATGATCATCGCAGTATGTACTTTCATCACACCGATCGTGAACTGTCCACGGCTCAGAACATTCTGAGAACCAGTCGTCAGAATAAGGAGTTTACCGAAAAAGAAGCGAGACTATTAGATCTCTGTATGGTACTCCAGGCCGATCATGGCGGCGGAAACAACTCAGCCTTCACTACCCGGGTGGTTACCTCTACCGGAACCGATATCTATTCGGCCATTGCCGCAGCCATCGGTTCACTCAAAGGTCCGTTACACGGTGGAGCAAACATCAAGGTTATGGAAATGCTAGACTATATGAAAGAGGGCATTAAGGACTATAATGATGATGATGAGGTATATGACTATCTCTGTCGTCTGCTGGCAAAGGAAGTCGGCGACAAGTCCGGTTTGATATATGGTATCGGACATGCTGTATATACGTTGAGCGATCCCCGTGCTGTGATTCTAAGGGATAATCTCGAATCCCTGACTGCCGAGAAAGGTCTGACCGATGATTTCACCCTGCTCCATGCGGTAGAGAGAATCGGACCCAAGGCTTTTGCCGATAAGAAGGGCGGTAAGGACATATGTGCCAATGTTGATCTGTATACCGGTCTGGTCTATCGTTCTATGGGACTTCCGGTCGATCTCTACACCCCGTTATTTGCCATCTCGCGCATACCCGGTTGGTGTGCACATAGAGTGGAGGAAAAACTGTTCAGTAACCGATTAATACGTCCGGCATATAAGTATCTGGGCGAGGATATGGATTATACACCGATGAGGGAAAGGAAACTGTGAGTAGATATCTGCGTTTGCTAACTATCTTGGTACTGCCGTTTGCGGCAGCCCGTACAGTAGATCTGTTGTTCTTCACCGACTGGTTAACCGGTTTTGTCATTGAAGGCAGCATATATATTCGTCTGGCAGTAGCCCTCATAATAGTGGGATTAGGTTTTACAGCCGGACTGGTCAGGGTGCGTTCATTGAAGGAGTTCGAGAGTGATATCGAATCGACCAACAGCTCTATTGAACGTATGTCAATTGCAAGCGGAGTCTGTTTTTTCCTAGCCGGATTTGCTAATGCTGCCGCTTCGGTTGGGGTATTCTACACCATGTACAGTTCAGGAGAGCTGAACTATCTGACTAAGACAAATGACGAACTGCTCAGTTTAGGTCGTAGTAAACTATACTATGTATTAGTATTAATTTCGATAGCACTCGGGGTATTTGTCGCATTTTGGTTTATGCTGGTCGGCAGTTGGTACTTCCGCGGGGAAGGTCACTTTTCTGGAGGGCGTTATCTGTCCATCTTCGTAGTTATTTGGTTCTATATTCGGGTGATTAAGGACTTTCTGCGATTTCCCATCAACCCCAACAACACTACCTCACTGTATCTAATTATATCGGTACTATGTTTGTCTCTGTTCTACTCTAAATACGCTAAGGTCATATCGACCGACTTTCCGCTTATTGACGATCCCTCACTCTTCAGTTTCGGCGGATTAGCCTTCATATGGATGCTGTCGATAGGTGCTCCGACTATTATTGTACTCATCAGCAAGCACGAGATGGATCAGGTCATTGTTCTAGTAGCGGATACCATCTCTGCCATTGCCGCATTTTCCACCCTCTTTGCCAAGCTATCCCCAAAACAATCGATTGAGGATTCGATATAGGGTTTCAGAGCAATAGAAGTTCAAAAGAGAAAGCTTTGTAGGTACAAAGCTTTCTTTATGTGTATTTCCACCAAGAAGATTATCCAAACTGGTTTACTTATCAAGGTTGCTTATCAAGCAGAAACCCTATCTGTAGTAGATTTTGACTATACTTTTATCGGTTTTTGTGGATAATTATACTTGTGTATTGAATTATGGAGGGGTTGTTGTGTATTGTAGAAAATGCGGACATTATCTAAAAGAAGGGGAACTGTTTTGTATCTCATGCGGTGCTCTTCTACCCGATCAGCTACCGGTAGATGCTGGACCATCGGAAGTCCCTGAATCTTTTATACCACACCCGGACACCGTTTTATCGCAAGAAAACCTACCGACGGCAGTTCATGATACTAATTCTGCTCCGCTGCAGAAACCTCTATATGGATATGAGGATTACGATCCGAACGTATATGATAGAATGCAAGCACAGCAACAGCCCTCACCCGTCGTTCAAGCAGCTCCCCAATACCATCCGGTAAACTCCCCGTATACCACCAGCCTTACGGGAGTACAAGCGACAGAAAAACCGAAAAGAAATCGGATAGGACTATTAATCATACTAATCAGCTCGATGTTTGCGATTCTCTTGATCTGTTTACTAATAATCATTGGATTGTTGAAAGACATTCGCCGTAATACCTCGGCATATGAAGACCATCTCTTCAACAATTATCAAAAAGAGAATTACGCAGATAGGTATGATTGGCAGGAGGACGGCGAGGGTGAAGGCAGCCACGCGACATATGATTGGCTAATCAACGACTACTTCGACCTGGTGACAAAAGGTGATAATAATGCTATCGTCGAACTACTGCACCCCCGTGTCATAGAGGCATTGCAACAACACGGATACAAAGAAACCGAGTTTGCCGAGGCAGTAGATGCCTACATAGAGTATTACGGCTGTTTTGTTGAACAGTTCTCGGTCATCGATGTCTACCCATATAGTACCAGTGACTATGCTACTTTAGAAGAAAAAATCGGGTTTGATCAAGCTGCACTTGAAGCGTATGTCGATATATATGTGGCAGCAACTGTGAAGAAAGATTCACAGACCATTAACCTGTGGTATGATTTTGATCTAGTAAAAATCGACGGGGTTTGGTATCTGATCAGTGTATGGTAAAGCATTAAGGAGACGATAAATGGGATACATGGAACGATTCTCACTGAAGGGCAAAAAATGCGTGGTTTCCGGAGCTGCAACTCCGGGTGGAATCGGAATCGTTATTGCACATGCATTAGCGGAAGCCGGCGGTGATATAATAATATGTGATCTGAACAAAGGGCATCTCGAGCAAAATGCCAAAAGTATAGCGGCGTTGGGTGTCGAGGCATATTGGGCATTATGTGACATTACAGACCCTGAATCGGTTAAGACATTCTATGAGTTTGTCATCGACAAATTCGGACGGATTGACGTATTGATGAATAACGCCGGAGCGTTTCAGGATACTGCCGCCGAGGATATGGATCTGAACGACTTTAAACGGGTTATTGATGTGAATCTTACCGGTAACTTCATCATGAGCCAGACCTTCGGAAGACAGATGATAAGACAGGGGAGCGGAGGCAGCATCATCTTCACCTCTTCAAAATCAGGATTCACCTATGATATCCCTCAAAAACACCTAGCATACAATACGTCCAAGGCGGGAATCAACATGATGGCAAAAGGTCTTGCCGTCGAATGGGCAGAGTATGGTATCCGGGTAAACTGTATTGCTCCTGGCAACATCGCAACCGATGAGAACCAGAAGAAAATAGACGAGAATCATCCATATATCGAAGCCTGGACCAACTTAATACCCATGCGTCGTATCGGAACCACCGATGAACTCGGAAATTTAGCTATTTATCTGGCGAGTGATGGGTCTAGCTATGTAACCGGTGAAACGATTCTAGTGGATGGCGGTTACTGTGCAATCTAAAGGGTCTTGACGAAAGACCATTAAGCTAACTTTGACATTGACCGAGATTTAATAAAACACTGCAATACGAAAAACAAATTCTGAGAGGAAGTACAGGAGCATTATTAGCCCATATACTGGCGTACCAAGAATAACCACCCAATGATAACTCATCAGGTGGTTTTAATCTTATGTATAGGATACTCCTTTGGCTGTCCAATTCCGGTCTGCCCGATCTTCCTACAACGACGATATATCATATTTATTTTTTGATTTCAACAACATTACCAATTTTGTCTTTGAGAATTACCCGATTGACTTTTTTCATTGAGGGTCTTGTTGTTAACTCACGACGCACTTTATTCTCAATAAGTCTATATTCAAGCTTAGTTCGACGTGTATCAATGACGATATTGTGAGCTTGCTTTGAAGCCCTACGAAATTGGTTTTCAATGGTGGCTTTTGAATCGCCTATTGGACACTTGAGTTCCCATTCCATACCTAGCATTAATATGTCTGCTGATTTACGCATATAATCATCAACCGGAATAATAAACTCGACAGTACTATTAAAATGGCGTGCTAGTATTCGTGCGGCATCTACTTCATGTTGTACCGTAGGATAAGGATGATTTACAGGGATAATAATGTTTAGTGATTCAATATTTTTCTTCACCATAAGCTAAATCATATCAGAGTACATTAATCTTTGTAAGTGGATATGACGCCTTGATTATATAAATACAAGGGTATCCATTGTACGGATTTCCTTTGAAATAAACATAATCAATTACCCTCCTCTTCCTTCAAATAAACATACAATGAAGCTTTTGATACCCCAGTAGCTTCAGTGATCTCTTTTACCGAAAACTCTTTGGAGTTATACATCTTTATTGCTTTAGCTACTTTCTTTGGATCAGTTTTAGGTCTTCCACCTGTTCTACCTCTTGCTCTGGCAGCAGCTATACCGGACTTTGTATTCTCTACAATGATATCAGATTCAGCTGTGCTAACGCACAA
>WRIP01000115.1 GCA_009782665.1 Oscillospiraceae bacterium | reverse complement strand
TATGATACTACCAATCAGTTGGATAAAAGACTATGTTACATCTCTTGAGACAAGTGATGTTGAATATGCAAAAAAAATGACCCTCATAGGACAGAAGGTCGAGAGATACTTTAAGGAATCTGACAGCATTACAAAGATTGTAACGGCTAAGGTCATATCTGTTACGAAGCATCCGAATGCCGATAATCTGTATGTCTGTGCCGTTGATATAGGTAAAGCAGAAATATCGGTGGTGACCGCTGCGACCAATCTGAAATCAAATCATATAGTGCCAGTTGCACTCGATGGTGCAATGCTAGCTAACGGCAGCATAATATCTAAAGGCAGCATCAGGGATGTTGAGAGTATGGGTATGTTTTGTTCCTTAGCTGAGTTGGGACTAACTCAGGCAGATTTTCCCGAATGTGATCCAGAAGGAATAATGATACTACCAGCGGATACCGAAATCGGAAAGAATATCTCGGAGGAGTTGAATCTCGATGACACTATCTTCGAGTTTGAGATTACCCCTAACCGTCCCGACTGCATGTCAGTAGTCGGGTTGGCACGCGAGACAGCTGCCGCATATGACCTACCCTTTTCGTTGACCAAGCCAACCCCAAGAGAGATACTACCGGAGATAACTGATTATCTGAAGGTCGAGAGAATAACCGACAACTGTCTTAGGTATACTGCAGCTGTGATGAAGAATGTTACCATAAAACCATCTCCTGCCTGGATGAGGGAACGGTTGAGAAAATGCGGACTGAGACCGATAAACAACATTGTTGATATTACAAATTACATTATGTTGGAATACGGTCAGCCCATGCATGCATTTGATCATCGACATGTTTCGGGTAATACTATTGTAATACGACAAGCAAAAGAAACTGAAAACATCGTCACGTTGGATGGTATTTGTCATATGCTGGATGACAGTATGATGGTCATAGCAGACAGCGAAAAGCCTACCGCTTTAGCCGGAATTATGGGCTCAGAGTACAGCGGTATCTACGAGGATACTTCGGTAGTAATATTCGAGTCGGCTAACTTCGATAACCTGAGTGTACGGTTTAGCGCTAAAAAATTAGGTATGCGTACCGATTCATCTGCACTCTTTGAAAAAGGACTAGATCCCAACACCGCGTTAATCGCTCTGCAAAGAGCCATTGATTTAACCCATCAACTCGGTGCGGGGGAGCTGGTCGGTGGAATTATTGATGAAGCGTTGGTAACTCCTCAACCAAAAAAAATATGCTTGGAACATGAGGTCATAAATCGTTTTCTCGGTACCGATTTGTCGGTCGAGTTCATGATAAGTGCACTACAATCCTTCAGGTTTGAGGTTGACGACCTCATGGTTTTGGTTCCCACCTTCCGGGCTGACGTTGAAGGTATGGCAGATCTCGCCGAGGAAATAGCGCGATACTACGGATATGATAATATACCCTCCACTATTATGTCGGGAGTTTCGGTAGCAAGACTAACTGAAACTCAATACTTTGAACGTGATATTAAGCAGATATGCCTGTCAGCCGGACTGTATGAAACAACTACACTCTCTTTCATGAGCAATCGCAGTCTCGACATGATATGCCTAGCTGACGATGATGCATTGCGGAATGCAGTAAAAATCTCTAATCCATTCGGAGAAGAGACTTCGCTGATGCGTACCACCCTACTTCCTTCACTCATGGAGGTATTGGCACGAAACTACAATGTCAGAACCAAAGCAGCGTGCTTCTTTGAGCTGGCTGCCACATATATCCCGATGTTGGAGAATGAGCTACCGGATGAAAGAAAGTCTCTGACGATTGCCGGATATGGTTCGATTGATTACTACAGTCTCAAGGGGTTATGTGATTTGATTCTTGACTCGATGAAAATCGAAGGTTACGAATACATACCCATGACTGATAACAATAGTTATCATCCGGGGCGGGCAGCTAGAATTATGCTGGACGGGAAAGAAATAGCAGTAGTTGGAGAGCTTCATCCCAAATTACTAGACAACTACGTCATGCGTACACGATGTTATGCAGCACAGCTAGATATTGACCTGATATATGAGCTGCGGGGAGGATTGACGCAGTATGAGGAACTCCCACGATATCCTGCTATCACGCGAGATCTGGCGTTAGTCTGTGATGAAGCCGTGCTATCATCATCGATAGTAGCCATATTGAAGGGTACTGCTAGTGAGGTGGTTGAATCAATTGAAGTATTTGATGTCTTCAGAGGTGGGTCGGTAGAAGCAGGTAAAAAGAGTATCGCCTACAGTATTACCTTAAGAGATAGAGAAGGAACCTTGACCGACCGCAAAGCAGATGAGATTATCTCCGCTATGCTAGCATCGCTAGCGAAGAAAGATATTCAACTTCGCAGCTAATGTATGACAGGTCATATCATTGACCTTTTGATAAAATTCTCTCTTGTGAAAATAGTTGTACCAATTACCATTTTGGTGTATTCTAATATTATCAATCGAAAGAGGTGAGAAGATGATAGATCCAACCGTAACCTTTTCACTCGTACAAAAAAGAGAAGAAGAGATACGTGCGGCGCTGGTTATTGTGTATACTGCGCTAAAGGAAAAGGGATATAATCCGGTGAACCAGATAGTTGGATATATACTGTCTGAAGACCCGACATACATCACAACACATAATAATGCCCGCTCGATAATGAGCCGGCTGGACAGAGATGATATACTACAGTGTATGGTTAAGGTTTTTGTCCAAGACGAATAAGCAACACCCAGGAAGGATTAATTTATGTCAGAAGAGGCAAACACACTCAAGAATTTAGAGTATAAGGGGAAACCTTTACGCCGATCCGGAAACAATATATACTACGGCAACTTCGAGGATACTCACATTATCTTTCTGCAGATACTGAGCTCGGTGGCCACAAACGATGAGGAGATAGCGGATAAGGTTAATGTTCAGCTCCTATCTAATAATACCTCTCTTGCTCCTGCTGCCCGAATTATTCGGGAAGGTACCCGAAACGGTCTATATAATGCGATGGAAATCGGAGCTATCTGGCTGGAACGTGCATTAGCAGAGTAGGCCCAATTAATTACAAAGTATAACTCAAGAGTATCGTTTGAAGAATAATCGTTTTGCTACTATTAGAATGGAATTCGAACGATTTCTTTTGTTTATACACATATATCAAGAATCCTATGTGTATGAAGACTTTCATATATACTCTTGGATAACTACATTTATCATACTCGCTGGAGGATAATAGAATGTTGAAGACACGACCGACGACAATAGGCTTGGTTTTTACTATCCTGATACTGTATTTACTGTCTGCCTGTAATGCTAAGTTGCCGACAGAATTAGAAACACAGGATAATCCTGTAGCGGTCAGTATTGAAAAAGAACTGTAGGGAGTACCGCTCACTATATACATCAATACTGATGGGATACTTGGAATTCCAGGGTCATTAACTTCACAAGTGACAAGCATGTACGAAAAGACATACGGTACTAAACTGGAGGTAAAACCATATACCAAGAATGAAGAAGATTTCCATAATACCGGGACCTACTATGCACAATTAGCAGAGGATCTCTTAGGCGGCAATGGACCGGATCTAGTAATACTGAGTACTGAATTTGGTGCTGATATATATAAGATGATGAGAGATGGCGTATTTCTTGATCTCAATCAATTCATACTAGACGATGTGAATTTTGATCTCTCTCTCTATCAGGACAGTGTCATGGATGCCGGTATGTTTATGGGAGAAAGATATCTAATACCGCTTATGTACTCGGTTCCGCTCATGATAACTAACACCGATATGATGTATAGATATGGAGTAACTCGTGAGGATTTTAGCACATATGACAGATTTCTAGACACAACAGAGAATCTCTTAACCACGTTTGATATGCGACTTGACTGTTGGGTTGGTCTAGTCAACTACCTTAATTTCTCAGGATGTTTTTCCGAAACTATAGGGTTCGACGACGGTACCATATATATGGAACAACCCTCGTTCCGTAAGTTGGTTGACCTATCCAAACGGAGTTATACACATAGTGATAAATTTGGATATGTTCAGGATTATGCCATTTTCTCAGAAGTCGCAGCATATGAGTATAGCTTTTCTACCACCCTGGAACCTCTGTTTATGGTAGAGAAATACCTAACAGAAGCTGATGCGGCTCACGTAGAAATGGTTATGATACCCCTTCCGAACGATTACGGATGTAATACTGCTAGAGTGTCCTGTTACTGCTTAATCCCAGCCACCTCCTCCAATATTGAAGGAGCTTGGAATCTCATAAAAATGTTGCTGAGTGAAGAGATTCAAAGCAGCTTAAACAATAACTATTCAGTCGGAGTTATGACTGGATACATCGAAAGTACTATACGGAACGTTAACAGTAATCATTATGGAGTATCGGAAAAGGATATAACGGAACTAATCAGTATCTATCTCTCATGTGACAATGCGGTCCTAGCCGATAATCCGCTTGGAATGCTAGTATTAGGAGAGATTGGTGACTATATACATAACCCAATGCCCTTCGAGTATTTTTCACATGAAAAGAACATTTCCAAAACCAATCTTGAACTGTGGTTACAGCAATAGAGTTTTGGATTATCACAGAAATAAAATATAGATTAGTCGGGAAGGAGAAAGGTGATTAATTCACCTACCGACCTCCCACACCACCGTACCTATCGGTCGGTATACGGCGGTTCCAAGTTTTACGTACTGACCTTTTGGTTAGTGGTCGATGTTGTTTTCAGACATCACTTTCCAGTGTCAGCGCTCAGTCATACTTTTCGTGTTCCACACTATCCCTTTGACGTCAGCCCCCTTTCGGGGTTTTCTGCTTTCCTGCCCGCTCAGGGTATCATTCATTTACTACCATCTGGCTTGGTTCAGCCCTTCACGGCGCGGTAGTTTCGCCGCTACTATGGCTTCGGCTGACTTCTCACGGCAAGTTTTGCTCCGCGCCGTATTTCCTAGCACGTCCGTGAGACCTCCCCGGGTAATT